>VBQB01000245.1 GCA_005887855.1 Verrucomicrobiota bacterium
GACCCGTCCCGAGACCACAGCTACTAGCTGGCCGACTGCTGTTCCCGAGAAGAGTATCGCCGTTCTCCCCTTCGAGAATCTAAGCGACGAGAAAGAGAACGCTTACTTCGCAGATGGCGTGCAGGATGAAATCCTCACCGGCCTTGCCAGAGTGGCCGACCTGAAAGTAATCAGCCGGACATCGGTAATGCAGTACAAGAGCGGCGTTACGCGAAATTTGCGTGAGGTTGCCAAAGAGCTCGGCGTCGCGCATGTGCTGGGAGGCAGCGTGCAGCGCACCGGCGGCCGGGTGCGCGTCAGCGCTCAGTTGATTGATGCACGGGCAGATACCCAGCTTTGGGCGGAACGGTACGATCGCGACGTCGCGGATGTATTCGCAATCGAAAGCGAGCTGGCAGGGAAGATCGTGGCTCAACTTAAAAGTAAACTTTCGCCTGAAGAAAAGGCCGCGATCGAAGAGCGACCAACGGCTGATCTCGAGGCGGTACGACTCCTCGACCAAGCAGTTAAGGGTGACCCGTCCTTTTTTCTTGCGTATTACCAATTGGCAAACGCTCACGACCAGATCTATCAGTTCGGTTTCGACCACACGCCGGGGCGCCTGGCGTTGGCCGATGGGGCGATTCAATCACTGCGCCGTTTGCATCCGGACGCGGGCGAGACCCACCTTGCGTTGGCGAAACATCTCTACTGGGGATACCTCGATTACGATCGTGCTCGTCAGGAATTGACTGCCGCACAGCAGGCGCTGCCCAACAACGCTCTCGCTTTTCTGCTCGCCGCCTATATCGATCGACGGCAAGGGCGTTGGGAGGAATCTACGCGGAATTTTGAGCACGCATCGGAACTGGACCCGTACAATCTTGAGATCCTCCAGCAACTTTCTTTGAATTATGAAAATCTCCGTCGTTATGTGGAGATGGCCGCAATCCTGGATCGTGCGCTCATGCTTGCCCCGAAGGATGTAGTTCTCCGGGTGCAGCGCGCGTTCGTTGCGCTGGACTGGCACGCAGATCCGAAACCTCTACACATGACAATTCAGACGATTCTCGCCGAGAACCCGAACGCGGCGGCCCTTCTCGCCGACCAATGGCTCCCTCTTGCCTTATACGAACGCGATCCCGCCGCGGCCGAGCGCGCGCTGGCCGCCATGCCGCCCGGCGGATGCTATGAGTCAGGCATTCCCTTCCCTAATACTTGGTGCGAGGGTCTCGCTGCTAGGATGCGAGGCGACCAACCGGCAGCCCGTGCCGCGTATATCAACGCGCGAAAAGAACTCGAGAAAATGCTGCGCGACCAACCCGACTATGCTGGCGCCCTCTGCGCACTCGGTGTGATTGATGCTGCTCTCGGAAATAAGGAGGACGCCATCCGCGAAGGCCGGCGCGCTGTTGAGCTGATGCCAGTCAGCAAAAACGCCATAGAAGGCCCGTTGTTAATCAAAAACCTGGCTCTCATTTATGCGTGGACGGGTGAGAAAGATCGCTCGTTCAAACGATTAGAGAAGGTAGCGCAGATTCCGGACTATCTAAGCTACGGCGAACTGCGTCTCCACCCAAAGTGGGACCCGCTGCGCGGCGACCCGCGTTTTGAGAAAATTGTCGCTTCCCTCGCGCCGAAGTAGGCAGCAGGTTACCACTAAGAACAATCAAATCGAGGTTTCCACTCGCTGGCGTCCGCCAAAAGAACGCGCAACGGCGCAGCATAAGGCGATGCGCACCGCGTTTTAGGGCCTGACGTGGCTAGAGTGTTTGCTCTCGACCATGGCCGGCCATAGTTAGTAGGATCGTAAAAGCGTGAACCCCAAAGACACGTCGGCGGAGACTAGGCCCGATCTCCCGCTTGAGATCGCACACCTCTTGCTAATTGACGCGGTGGGTTATTCGAAACTGCTGGTCAATGAGCAGATTGAGTTGCTGCAGGAACTGAATCAAATCGTGCGAAACACCGAATGTTTTCGGACGGCTGAAAAGACTGGGAAACTGATTCGAGTGCCGACCGGCGATGGGATGGCGCTCCTGTTTTTTCACAGTCCGGAAGAACCGGTGCGATGTGCGCTCGAGATCAGCAAAGCGTTGCAAGAGCATCCGCGCATCCAGGTGCGGATGGGAGTTCATAGCGGCCCGGTCAATCGAGTGACGGATGTTAACGAGAAAACAAACATGGCAGGGGCAGGAATCAACGTCGCGCAGCGGGTTCTGGAGTGCGGCGATGCCGGGCATATTCTTTTGTCCGAACATGTAGCGGACGATTTGGCCCAATACCGGCACTGGCAGCCATACTTCCACGATCTGGGCGAGTGTGAGGTGAAGCACGGCCTGCACCTGCACCTGTTTAACCTCTACAAAGAGAATCTCGGCAATCCGCAGGTCCCAGACAAACTCAAGCGAAGAAGATGGAAGCGGGCGTCCGGTGTTAGCGTTCATCCGGTCAGTGCGCCTCGATGGCCAAAGGTCATGTTTATGGTCGCTTTGGTCGTGTCGATAATCGCCCTGGTTATCAGTTCTTGGATCTTTTCCCGTCGAGCATCACCGCCGCCGGCCACAGCAGCCGCTCCCGGAGCCCGAGCTAGCAGCGCGCCGGCTCCTGTTCGCGAGAAGAGCATCGCCATTCTTCCATTTAAAAATCTGAGCGACGAAAAAGAGAACGCTTACTTCGCCGACGGCGTCCAGGATGAAATCCTCACCCACCTGGCCAAGGTCGCGGACCTGAAAATAATCAGCCGCATCTCGGTAATGCAATACAAGAGCGGAGTTGCGCGGAACTTGCGCGAGATCGGGCAACAATTAGGGGTCGCGAATGCGGTGGAAGGAAGCGTTCAGCGCTCTGGTAATCGCGTGCGCGTCAACGCCCAGTTAGTCGATACGCGCACCGACACACAAATATGGGGGCAGACTTATGACCGCGACCTTGCGGATGTGTTCGCGATTCAAAGTGAGATCGCAACCGCGATTGCCGACCAGCTTCAGGCGAAACTCTCGCCGAGTGAAAAGAGTGCAATCCAACGTTCCCCGACGGGTGACATCACCGCTTTCGACCTCTACACACGTGCCAACAATCTCCTCCTGACAAGCTTTAGCAGTGCTGCGAGAGCGAAATTGCTGGAGGCAGCTGATCTGCTGAACCAGGCTATCGGGCGTGACCCATCGTTTTTCCAAGCGTACTGCCAACTCGCCCACACTCATGACCTGATTTACTTCCTTGGCCTCGACCATACTCCAGCACGGCTGGCCTCAGCGGAAGCAGCCGTCCAGTCGGCATTTCGCCTCCGTCCGGATGCAGGCGAAACGCACCTTGCGCGTGCGCAAAATCTTTATTGGGGATATCGCGATTATGGCAGTGCCTTGGCTGAACTGGAAGTTGCCCGCCAAACTTTGCCCAATGATCCCCGGATATTCGAGCTGACGGGTTACATCCAGAGGCGTCAGGGGCGCTGGGAAGAGTCGACACGAAACCTGGAGCGCGCGATTGAGCTCGATCCGCGCAACTTTTTTATGCTGCAGCAGATTGCGACCAGTTACGGAGTTCTCCGGCGCTATGCTGAAGACACATCTGTTCTGGATCGCGCGGTGGCCATCGAGCCGAACGATGTCAATATAAAAGTAGCGCTTGCGTCTATCCAATTTCATTGGAAAGCCGATACTGGGCCGTTGCATCGAACAATCGATTCGATTCGAGCTACGAATCCCGGCGCCCTGCCGAATGTCGCCAATGATTGGCTGAGCTGTGCACTGGCCGAGCGCGACGTCGCTGCGGCAACAGATGCATTGAACGCATTCGGCGAAATACCGCTGACCGACTACGCTGTTCACTCAAATCGTCCCCTAATGGAAGGCGTTATCGCTCGTATGATGAAAGACGAGGGCACAGCGCGGGCGGCGTTTATGGCTGCGCGCGCGGAGCAGGAGAAAGCGGTTTTATCTGAACCAAATTACGGCCCGCCGCTCTGCGTACTTGGTTTGATCGACGCGGCTCTTGGCCAAAAAGAGGAAGCACTGCGCGAAGGCCGGCGCGCGGTCGAGCTTCTTCCCGTGGAAAAAGATGCAATCAATGGCCCGCTCATGATTACGTATTTGGCGATGATCGCCGCGTGGGCTGGCGACAAAGATCTCGCCTGCGAACAGCTTGCCATCGCCATCCGTCCGCCGAGCACCGTCAGCTACGGTCAATTGAAACTGCTGCCGTTTTGGGATCCGCTGCGGGGAGACCCGCGCTTTGAAAAAATCGTCGCCTCGCTTGCACCGAAGTAGGCGCTTCCGGATCTTGGGAAGGTATCGGCGTAGGCTGTTT
>VBQB01000050.1 GCA_005887855.1 Verrucomicrobiota bacterium
CGAATCTTGCTCGTAGCATGCCGTTCAAGCGAAAGAAGCGCGTCATCACGATCCATGCCGCAGCCATCGTCAACGACACGGACCACGGAAATTCCTCCCCGACGAATCATGATCTCAATCTTGCGGGCGTCGGCGTCGATGCTGTTCTCGACGAGTTCTTTCACCACCGAGGCGGGACGCTCCACTACTTCGCCAGCCGCAACCTGGCTGGCGACCGTGTCTGGTAGCACTCGAATCCGGCTCATCTGATCACAGAAGTTAGAGATTAGAAATCGGGGGTCAGGTTCAAGCGTAGCACGGCCAACAACCGATGTAGAGGCGTGGTGTCTTCACGCGCATGTGTAGATGCCTTGGGACTGAGGACAGCAAACATTACACCTCTCACATTGGTTGACTTGGTGGGGCTGAATCGTAGGTTTTCAGCGAAGATGATTAACGTCACCGACAACGCTGTTCGACAGCTTCGAAGTTTGCTTCAAGGTCAGGCAGAAAACTCCGAAAAAGGTTTGCGCGTCCAGATTGCAAAGGGCGGCTGTTCGGGTCTTCAATACGAAATGGCACTCGACGAAAAAAAAGAAGGCGATGCTGTAGTGGCACGCGAGGGAATGCAATTTCTTATCGATGCTGAGAGTATTCCATACTTGCGCGGCGCTACCTTGGATTTTCGCGACGGTTTGACCGGCGTGGGGTTTCATATTGTGAATCCAAATGCGTCGCGGACCTGCGGGTGCGGTTCGTCGTTCGAAACTGCGCGGCCAGTTTGAAACCGGGGAATTTTCTCGTTTTCGCTTAAATGGACTATGGTGCTTTTCGCTACGAAGAGCCGTACTCTCGTCCACGGCGGCGCACGAATTATTTCGCGTGGACGGTCATCATTCTGCTCTTGACTGGCTTCGCCTTCGCAGCATGGCTGGGTAGTTTTTACATTTTCGATCAACCGGAGCGTCCAGACAGCTACCGCATTTTACAAAAGCTGCACAAAATCGAACCGCCGAAGCGCTTCGAATTGACGGCTGCGCCAGCTGGCGAATTCCTGAGTGCGAAGCAGCTCTACGATCGCTATGTCGGAATGGGAGCCGCCGAGTTGGCCAAGACCAATGCGGAGCTGGCGCGGAATTATATTCGAAATTATCAGCAGGTGCGCGGTTTAGTGCCGTACGTGATCGGCAGATACACGATCGTGGCAGCACGGGAACTCGGACCCGGCGACGTGTTTACCTCCGGAATGGTCACGCTGACGAACGCGGTCGATAGTGGCGAATTGCTCATGGAGCATCTTTATCCGGCCGATCCCGAGGTTCTGCCGCTGATGAAACAGACGCTGAACGTCGGGTTGGAACTCAAACTCGAGCGCACCCATGATCTTTCGGCGGTGATTCATGCAGAGCGGTTGGCGGACGGTCGCATGATGATTACGACCGTCCCATTGCTCTATGGAAGTTATACTGTCACGCGCGGGCTGGGCACCTTTCGGCTGGAACCGCCGCGCACTCTCAATCTCGCTGCGGGCTGGCCTTTGTTTAAGGAGCACGCGCGCACCGCAGCCGAAGCGGACTACGCCAATTATCGGCAAAAGACGGTTGCAGCCCAAGGCCAAGTGCCAATCCCTGGTGTGGACGCAACCGGCACGCCGCCTCCCGCGGGGAATGAGCTGGTTCGGGTCGAACAAGCCAGGCCTGTCCCGGTTCCCTTGGCAACACCGATAGCGCCACAAAATGAAAAGCTGGCCAAGGCAACGCCTTCGCCAAAAGGCGGAAAATTGGCAAAGAAACAAAAGCTGCAATCTCCGCCGCCTGCCTCTACTCCTGCTCAGCCGGCCGTCGCGCAAAAATCGAGTGCGCCAACTTCGACCCCGATCGCCGTCGCGTTGGCGCCGACGCCGCCTAGCGCTCGCGTGGCTCCGCCCGCGCCAACCGTCGCCGCTGCTCAAGCTCCACCGATTGCAACCGCAACGCCAGTACCGGTCTTACCTGCTCAGCCTGTTCCCGCTGATGCTTCCGGAGTAGCCTTGGCCTCAAACGTGGGCGGCGGCAGTTGGAAAACTTTTCCAGCCGGAAGGATGCCTCTCGGACGGCTCATCGGCACGGGCGATTTGCGAGATGTCGCCGAGCGCGGACTTGCCGGCGAACGTGTTTATCTGAAGGGACAGTTCGTCGTAAACTTTTCCGATGCCAATCGCGCTGTGCTCCGTCCGCGCACGAAACTAACGGAAAAAGTCCTTCATTTTGGCGCGGGCTCATCCACACGTATCATTGTCGAATTTCCGGCCGGCTACAATCCTCCGCAGCAAGGCGCAGTGGTGAGCCGAGACGAAATGCGGCCCTACGAAATCACCGAGGTGCGCAAACAGGAAGACGGCCAGCTCAATGTCTTCGTGCGGGAAATAATGCAGCCGAATTAATCGGCACGATCGCAGAAGCAATTTCCAGCCTCGAGATTTTGATACGGTGAAGTCACCGTGTTTCATCTCGACCCAAAACCGCTAGACCGTACTTCAAAGTCTCAAAGGCCGTACGTCGTGATTTCCCTCTCGCCTTCGCCAACATAACTCTGTAATTGTTTACTCTTTTTCAAGAACCTTGATGCAAGAATTCGAAAAACTCGTCGGACAGCTCAGCGATTTCGTTTGGGGGCCGCCGTTGTTAATTCTCCTGCTCGGCACGCATATTTTCCTCACGTTCCGGCTTCGATTCATCCAGCGGTATCTCGGCAAGGCAATCAAACTCTCGGTTCAGAAGTCACCCGAAGGACATGGCGACATAAGCCAATTCGGCGCGCTAACCACTGCACTGGCCGCCACCATAGGCACCGGTAACATCGTCGGTGTTGCGACGGCTATCGCGGCCGGTGGCCCAGGAGCTGTGCTCTGGATGTGGCTGACAGGTGTCTTCGGCATCGCCACAAAGTACTCCGAGGCACTCCTTTCCGTTAAATACCGCATAAAAACGAAAGACGGATTGATGGCAGGCGGTCCGATGTATGTCCTCGAGAGAGGCATGAAACAGAAATGGCTTGGAGTAATCTTCGCCATTCTTACCGCCGTATCTGCATTCGGCATTGGGAATATGGTGCAGGCAAACTCCATTTCCGCGATGGTAAATGAAACATTCCGCGTCGCTCCATGGATCACGGGCATCGCGATGGCGGTGCTTACAGCCTTCGTGATCCTTGGAGGAATTAAATCGATAGCAAGGGTGTGCGAAGCACTGGTGCCCTTCATGGCAATTTTCTATGTGACCGGGTGCATTGTCCTTCTGTTGATGAATGCTTCGGCAATTCCAGCGACGATACAGCTCATCTTCCAAAGCGCTTTTAGCGGCCACGCAATGTTCGGAGGCTTTGCCGGTGCCACTATGAAAGAAGCCATACGCTACGGCGTCGCGCGCGGACTTTTCTCAAACGAGTCGGGCCTAGGTAGCGCACCGATTGTTGCCGCCGCGGCCCAAACAAAAAACCCAGTCCGCCAAGCCCTCGTTTCTTCCACCGGAACGTTCTGGGATACCGTCGTTGTCTGTGCAATGACCGGCCTTGTGTTGGTCAACTCCGGCCAATGGATAAATGGCCTCAAAGGCGCGGCCCTCACGAAAGCCGCATTCTCCGATTTTCACATCGTCGGACCAATCGTCCTTACCCTGGGCTTGTTGACATTTGTCTTTTCCACAATTCTTGGATGGTCGTACTACGGCGAAAAAGCTGCGGAATACCTCCTCGGGCCAAAAGTGATTATTCCCTATCGCTGGATTTGGGTTGGTGCAGTGATGATCGGCTCAGTCCTTTCTCTTCCGACCGTCTGGTCGCTTGCCGATGTTACAAACGGCCTCATGGCAATTCCAAACCTTGTTTCTCTGATTGTACTCAATGGCGTCATCGTTTCCGAAACACGTCACTATTTGTGGAACGACAATTTAGATGCAGCAGCGCCCGTGTCGCCCACAACTGAGCTCCCCGCTGTTCCTGCCGCTGATGTGTCACCAAGCCCGGTGCGCGATCGCAGAATTAATTTACCGTCGCGAATTTCGATCGTGCCGAGATCGGAAGTGTTCCGGTATTCCGCAAGGTAGTCGCGCAGCCGCTTTGAATGATATTTCCAATTCAAAAGATCCTTGGGGACCGGCTTATTGTTCACGATGATCTGGTTCAATTGCGGGTGCTCCAGAGATTCGGCGCCATTTAACTGAATCGTGGTGTCGCCATTAAAATAATAACCGGATCGGCCGAAAAATTCTCCAATCGGAACACTCGCTTGGAGACGCAGGCGGTTGTCCTCAATCGATACAAAAGCTTTCCAGCGCGGATCTCGATTCTTGGCAATCAAACTGTTAATGTCATCTGCTGTAAGTGCGATTTCAGCTGGCTGCCGCGCACGGATTTTTTGTTTGAAATCCCGCCATCGCTCTTGGACCGCTTGAATTTGTTCGTCCGAAGCCGCGAATTGAGGAACCGCCGCCGGCGCTTCTGCGATTGAGTGCGTTTGCGCCAGCCAATAAACACCGTGCACTACTGCCGAGTGCCGCTGAAAACCCCAATACAGACCGGCAAGACAAGCGATGACCAGCACAATCGCGAAAACCACGAGGATGAGGCAGCCTCTGGCGAAACAGCCCATTCCTTTTTGTGGTGGCGGCGCCTCAACCCACGCGTTCATTTGCGCGGCTTTTCTCTTGCGTAACACAGGCTTCCAGTCTGTTTCGTAAACCGGGCATCCGGCCCGGTCTTCGAGTGAGAAGCTGCCTTACGTCGCTGCGTCGATGTGTTCACGTCCTCGCGCGCGACTCGATGTCGATCTTGGTTTGCGCTTCCATCAATTTGTCATAGAGCGCGCGCAACCCCTCCGAGAGCATTCGTGTGCCTGCAAGGATCGGCATAAAATTCGTGTCGCCATTCCAACGCGGCACGATGTGGACATGCAAATGATCAGGCACACCCGCGCCTGCGCATTCGCCAAGATTCATACCGATGTTGAAGCCTTGCGCTTTTGTCGCGGCACGTAACAGCACTTGGGCATGGGAGACCAAATTCCAAAGCTCGACAATTTCATTTTCACCAAGCGAAGAAATGTCGGCCGTTTTACGGTACGGCACCGCCATCAAGTGACCGACTGTATAGGGATAACGGTTCATCATTAAAAACGCGTTTTTGCGCCGCGTCACCACCAGATGCGCGGCGTCATCGCTTGCTCGACCAGCCGCCTCGAGAAAATCGAAGTCCGGTTTTTCGCGTTCGAAGTATTCAACGCGCCAAGGGCACCAGAGCGTTTCCATTTCTTTTTTTGGAAATTCCATCGACATCGCTGACCCGCTACGAGAGTAAAATTATGCGCTGGAAAGTCGAGCCAGAGTTTCGCTTTCGCGCTGTAGCGGGCCCCGAAAGCGTTCGGGGTCGCAATAATCTTGTGAGCTGCTTCTCTGCAGCGGAAGCCGTGTCGGCTGCGAGCAAATTCGCAGCACCCGCCGTTCTATTGTCTGCTGGTGGCTGCGCGCGAACGTGCTCAGGCCAGCGTTAGCTGGCGCATCGCCAAGCGCCTATAAGTGCCACTCAAGGCGCGACCAGATTCCAGCCAGCCGCAAGAATGGGACCGTAAGCACTGCCGGTATAAACATTATTGTTTAGGTAGTACAACGCTGTTCGCCGGTTGCTGGGATTGTAAAGCAGATAATCCGCCTTGCCGTCCCCGCTGAAATCGGCAGTCCCCGTCAACTCATAGCCGCTTGCAATCGTCGGCCCATAGGCAGCGCTGACAAATGTGCCCCCAGACAGATACCAAATCGCCGTTCGGCGCGTGCCGGGGGCGAAGAGTGCATAATCAGTTTCTCCATTCTGATTAAAATCCGCCACCCCCGCTAACCTCCAGCCAGCGGCAAGAGTCGGACCATAGACGCTGCCGGCAAAAACATTGTTGTTCAGATACCAGATCGCTGTTCGGCGGGTGCTCGCATTGTACAGCACATAATCGGGTTGGCAGTCGCCGTTAAATTTGCCGACCGCTACCAATGCCCAACCGCTGGGGAGGGTTGGGCCGGAGGCGCTGCTGATAAACGTCACCCCGGAGAGATACCAGAACACCGTTCGGCGCGTGCTTGGGTTGAACAGGACGTAATCAGGCTGGCCGTCACCATTGAAATCCGCCACAGATACTACATTCCAGCCGGCCGGAAGAGTCGGACCGTAGGCGCTGCCGGCAAAAACATTGTTGTTCAGATACCACACAGCCGAATGGCGCGTGCTCGCAGCGTAAAGCACATAATCCGGTTTGCCGTTGTGGTTGAAGTCTGTGGCTGGGGAGCTTCCGCAGGAGAATTCTATCTGATACGTCCCGCCGAGGCCCTCCGGCGCCTGCTCCGCATTGAAGACCACCAGCGCAATGGTCGTGTTGGCCGGAATGGTCAACTCGAATGTCGTCTGCACCCCTGGAACAAACGAGCTCGCGCCGGCGTCGCCCAAGTAACGCGCCGAATTGCTGATATCAGTAGCGACAAACGGAGCTTTGAAAGCTGACAGTTGCATGTTGCCTACGGGCGTGCCTTGCGTCAGCATGGTGAATGTGAGCGGGGTACAGAGTGGTGAGGCCGTGTTGTTAACAAAGTAGTGCACATTATAGATAAACGGTCCCTGTCCAATGTTGCCCGGCCAAGTGACACCGGCACAAGTGGCCGTGGGCCCGGTGCCGGGCCGGTTGATACGGGTTGCCAAAGTTCCTGTGTCACCGCCCGGAGGCGCTGTCCCCAACGTTCCGGTGATCACCGGCGTCAAAGGCGTTGGCTGCTGGTTTAGCAATGGTGCTTCGACGTTCGAACTGCCCTTGCTGATGTCCGCACTCTGCCGCTGCCCCAACGCACGCGGCATCACCTGGATAGCGAGAAAAATCAGAGCAAGAAAAAATGCGCCCCAACCGAGACGCGTCATAATGGTGGTAGTAGTTCGTTTATTCATTTTTGAGAAATGGGGGATTTAGGAAGCACACCGCTGTTTTAGAGAAAATGCGGAGTCGCGCCGGAACAGAAATGACATTCATGCAAATGTCAAAGTCTCCAGCATCGGCCCCGCGCCTTCTCAACACCCTTCAACGGAAACTGCCGGGCGAAGTTGTGGAAAAGTTTCAAATATTTTCAGACACACCGCGGATTATGCGCGTTTTCGACTCAGGGGGGTGCAGGCTGCCAGCCCGCAGTCGCCCGCAGCTTGCGGACGTCACGTTCGCGTAGCGAGCCCCAAATCACGCTTCGGCTGTCTCGCGTGGTGTTGCTCAATTGTCAGTTCAGCGGTTGGGCAGACTCCATGACACGAAAATCTGGATTTAATGTATCGGTTGCGAAGCCTCCGAAAAACATCTTTTTCCGCGGCACGCGCTTGATATGATATCCGGCGGCTCTCAAGGTCTGCGAAGCTCCTCCTGGTGATCACCGTCGTGACATTGACTGCGACGAGCAAAATCAAGGCATCTTCACAGGATGACGCGGGGACCGTGGCCGCCTTAGATGCCAAATATCAAGCGGCAGTAAAAGACAATGATGCTACCACGATGGCTCAGATTTTAGCCGATAATTTCATTTTGGTAACCGGACGTGGTCATGTCTATAGCAAAGCCGAACTAATCGAGCAGGCGCGAAAGAAGGAACTTACCTATGAGCACCAAGAAGAGGAAGTCGGATCACAGAAGGTTCGGATCTGGGGTGATACAGCCGTCGTGACGGCGCTTTTGTGGGTCAAGGCCGTGCAGGAAGGCAAACCGGTCGATTACAAGCTCTGGTTCAGCGATACTTATGTTCGCACTCCGACAGGCTGGCGATATGTATTTGGCCAGGCTTCGCTGCCGCTGCCTAAAGCGGACTGAAAATAAATCAAACGCCCGAAAGTCGAGCCAGCATGTTCGCCTGTTGTGCGGTGGCGGTGGCCGCACCGGTGCGTCTGTGTCAATTGTGGGAGCGGCCTTAGCACCGCGATGATTCAATTGATTTAATCTGCCTTATGAGACGATTCGTCCTTATACTCTTTGCGATAGTGCTCCTGCCGTATGCAGCGCCTGCCAAACGCACCGCACCAGCAAAAGTAGAGCCGGTGATTTATCAGGGCGTCCGGTACGTCGCCCCGAACGATGATGGTCGCCGCGCATACATCGAGGCATGGGATGTCGCAACCAACAAGACGCTTTGGGAGTTGACGGTCTTCACGAACCACATCGATCCCAAGTTAGAGGAAGACGTTCAGTTGGTTTTCATCAAAGCGCTGACCGTTCGAGATGGCACGCTTATGGTGACATCCGAGCGCGGCACGACGTACCGCGTTGATTTAAAGAGCAAAGCAGTGGCGCCATCCGATCTCGCGTGGTCGGAAGCGCCGGACGCGGCCGCACAACGCAAAAACATTCCTGAGACCATCGAGAGAGCGATCTCGAAAGGGCCGCTCGCGAAGGATTACGAAGTCTCCTTTCACCTGAACCCGTTCTATCTACGTGGGGACTTCAATGGTGATGGTAAGGTTGACGTTGCTGTTCTCGTGAAGCAACGCTCGACCGGAAAACTCGGGATTGCGATCATTCCTGGTGGAACGAGCAAGGCAGCAATTCTCGGTGCGGGCGCTCCCCTCGGAAATGGCGGCGATGACTTCGATTGGATGGACAACTGGCAGGTCTATCCGAAAGGCCGCGTGGGTCGAGGGACAGGGGAACCGGGTGTCCACCGGCTTCATGGGGACGCGCTCCTCGTAGGCAAGAGTGAGGCAGCTAGCGGGCTAATTCACTGGGATGGCAAACACTACGTTTGGTTCCAGCAGGGTGACTAGTTGTGCTCGATTCCGTCGTCACCTAACCCCGATCCAAGGCGCAGGCGTCGCGGAAACGCTTCCGTAGGATTTGGGATTAACATCTCAGTGCGTAATGAGAACGTAACCCACTCCTGGTTTGTTCTTCTTCTCCTTTGATTTCAGTTGAGAGAGGGCCGCATCTCGGAGCTTGCGCATCAAAGCGGCTGCGTCTTCAGTTGGCGCCACCAACGCATCGAGATTCCCGAGATTCCATTCGACGACCGCGCGATGCAGTTTGATGAAATGCGTTTTCCGCAAATAGAGAAGCAGTCCTTCATCCTTGGTGAAAAGCGCTTCGTAACGCCAATGATGCACCGCTGCCTCATGGCGAACCTCGCGCCCGAAAATGACGAGAGCGTCGCGATGATCACGATATCCGGAGATGACCTTCGAAATTGTGTAACCACTTGTAAACAAGATCGACACAAGCAGTGCGACTGCGCTCCATCGATAAAGACGCGTGCACAATTGTTCCTCCACTGGGGCTTTTCCGATCTGCGCCGCCAGCATCAAACAGAGCGCTGGCACAATCGGAAAAATCCGGTCAACGCGTTTCGATGGAATCAGCGACATAACTAACAGACCCCCAAAAACCCAGCAAATTAGCCAGAATGTCTCCGGTGATATTTTGCGAAATGCATTGCGAATCCCGAGCCCTTTTGGTCGAAGACTCAGAAAGGCTATGAGGATCATTAGCACGCTCCACGGAGCAAATTTATGTAGCAGTTGCGGCAGATAAAAATAAAGCGGTTGTGCCCGATGGATCGTTTCACTAAATCGCCCTATGAATTCGCGGACGATAACTTGATCGAAAAACCCGGGCACAAACAGAATGCCGCCGATCACCCAAAGAAGAAAGACACCGAGGGAAGCAAGCCACGGCCACCAACCCGACCACGCCGAGACTGCATTGCTCTTGCGTCGCCACCACTCGAATATGCCAATTCCGGGAAGTAAGAACGCGTAAACGATGGGTCCTTTGATCGACATCACAACGGTGAGCAAAGCAAAGAGGTAGATTCGATCTCGCGGTCTCCACTCCTCCTGTTCCCGCACTTTTTGCCAAATCAACAGGCCGATAAGAAAAATTACGAACGCCAATGGCATATCGGTGCGCACGAACGTCGCCAGTCGCGGACTCAACAGATTTAATCCAAACGCGCTGAGCGCGATTAAGGCGGCAATGGATCCGTACGCTGAATTCGCCGCGCGATACAACAAGATCGACAAGGCGATCGCAGTGAGAAATGACGGCAACCGCCACGCCACATCCCAGGATCTCGTTAATGCAAAAAGACCGGCCGAAACCCATCCTACCAGCGGCGGCTTTGTCGCGACGCGTTCCTGCGGCGTCTGCTGATAGAACCAGTGTCCCTCCTTGATCATCTCGAAGGAGGTAAATGCCTGTTTCGCCTGGTCATAATCATCGAGCTGCCACGGCAGATTCGTGACGAGAAATAAAAGGATCGCGAGCGCGCCAACGATCCAGGCGGTGCGCTTGTTCTGAAGTAAATTCTCCAGCCAGGAAAGCTCCATGTTCCGCGATGGACGTTAGTCGCGCCAGAGCACCGCGCGCATCGGTGCGCCATCGCCACCCGCGATTTTTAGAGGCAACGCCGCAAAGTTATAAATGCCGGCTCCGACGCCACTCAGATCGAGAGACTCAACAATCGCCACGCCGGCCCGGGCGAGCGCCTGATGATTTTGCAAAGATTTCGAATCAATTTCATCCACAGACGGCACATCCAATCCCAACAACTTGACTCCATTCTTCTGCAACCATGACGGGACATCTGCTGCAATCACCGGAATTTGATTTGGAAAAACTGCCGAGTTGCTCCATCGGCCAGTCTTTACGAGAAGCCGCGAACTCTCCGCGATTTCTTCAGCGTGCGGCTGGAGATCTTCAATCGTGATCAGGTGTTTTTCTTTCGACTGTAAAAAAGCTTCCGTAAGATCGAGAACAACCGCCCGACCCAAATAAATGTCGAGTGGCGCTTTCTCGATCGATTCGGCTTTGGTGTCGAAATGGAATCGCGCATCGGCATGCGTGCCGTTATGTACGCTTGTTTTGATCGCACCAAGATTTACCGAATTGCCCTCTGCGATCGTCCCGGTGAGCGCAAATTGAAACGGCGTATCTCCCGGCCACGGCGCGAGATCGTTCGAGAGCGTCCGTGAAATATCCCAGATTCTCATGCCGCGATCACCTTTGGCTCGATCAAGAGTTTATTTCGCGAGGGCCTGTTATTTGGCTGAGCGGTTGATACAGCCGCCACTGCAACTGTCGTAATTGTTTTCGTGTCCATCTAATCCTCGCCAATCTCTTCGATAATTGCTTGTGCGGCTTTTTCGCTCGCTCCGCTTTCGCCCAGTTTGCCGATGATTGCATCGAACTCAGAAAGCATCCGATCGCGCGCGGCTGTGTTATCCATTAGTTGCAGAACTGCCTTGGCGATCGCGTCTGGTTTTGCCTGGTGCTGAATGAATTCGGGCACCACTTCTCTATCCGCGAGAACGTTGGGCATGCCGAGATATTTCACGTTTACCACGAGTCGTGCCACGAGATATGTCGGCCACGCCACCTTGTAAATCAGCACAAATGGCAACCGGAAATACGCGGCCTCAAGTGTCGCGCTCCCTGAAGCAACAATCCCGGCGAATGCGCGTTGCATTGTTGCGGCTGCTTCGCCAGTGACGACGCGAAAGACCCCTTCTCTCATGCGAGCTTCCGTTAAAGCATGAGAAATCTCAGCCGCGAGCGCCTCCGATGCCGCCGCAATTTCGAAGCGCAAATTTGGTTGTCGTCGCAGAAGCAAACGCGTTGCTTCAAGCAACACCGGGAAAATTTTCCGCACTTCGCGCGAACGACTGCCCGGAAAGAGGCCGATTGAATGGGGATCACGTTCAGTTTTTAGCTTGGTGGCGCGTAGTCTCTCGATCATCGGATGACCGACAAATACCGCGCGCAGGCCAGATTTGGTGTAGAGGTTCGTCTCGAAAGGAAAGATGCAGAGCATAAGATCGAGAAAACGCGCCATCTTTTTGATTCGGCCACGATTCCAAGCCCATACTTGCGGGCTGATGTAGTAAATTATTTTTGGTTTCGGCGATTGCTTCCGCAATGCCCGGGCGAGGCGCAAGTTGAAACCGGGATAATCGATCAACACGACAGCGTCGGGTTTGTTGTTTTCAATTTCGTCGAGTGTTTCACGAAACTGTCCTCGAAAATAACCATACTTCTTGATCACCTCCCACAAACCAAGGACAGCTGCATCGTCGATCCAATTTTTGAATTGGGCGCCGGCGATCGTCCGCATTTGTGGACCGCCGCGTCCAACAAACGTGAGATCGACGCCCGACTCGCGCAGGGAACGCATCAACGCGGCCCCGTGATTGTCAGCGCTCGCTTCGCCGGCGACAAAATAGATCGTCTGAGATTTCATTTGTTGCTTCAGGTTGTAGCCACGGCTTGGCGAGCCGTGTGCACGCGCCTCACCGAGGCGCGGCTAACAACACCTTGCGCTAGAATACATCAGCGAGCTTCAGATACTCGAGGCGATCCGCTTTGTAATTTTAACCGCCAACTCGAGCGCCGCCGTCCCCTGAACTCCCGAAACGCGTGGCTCGCGTCCGGTGCTTGCGCATTCGATGAACGAGATGAGTTGACGTTTGAGCGGTTCTTCGCGTTCGATCTCGACCTTATCGCGCGTAATCCGTCCTCCGGCGCGGCGATAGATCTCACCGCCCTGATTTTGATAATCGAGCGAAAGATACGCGTCCTCTTGAAAGACCCGAATCTTGCGCATGCGCTCGGGACTGATACGGCTCGAAGTAACGTTTGCCACGCAGCCATTCTCGAAGCGCAACCGCGCGTTCGCGATGTCTTCACCGCGGCTCAAAACCGGCACGCCCACCGCATCGATCTTTTTCACGGGCGAACGCACGAAATGCAAAATGATTTCGAGATCATGGATCATAAGATCGAGAACCACACCGATATCGGTATTGCGATCCGGATAGGACGAAAGCCGGTGCGCCTCAATGAAACGCGGATGGGTCAGATATTTTTCGAGTGTGCTCAAAACTGGATTGAAACGCTCGACGTGGCCAACTTGAAGAATAAGGCCGTTGCCCGCCGCCAACTGCGCCAGTTTGTCTGCATGCGCCGTCTTGTCGGTAATTGGTTTCTCGACTAGCAGATGTTTGCCGCGTGCAAGCAGAGACCGCGCAACCTCGTAGTGCGTGTTCGTCGGCGTCGCAATCGACGCCGCGTCAATCATCTCAATAAACTCATCGAGCGATTTTGCCGACGTCGCTCCGAATTTTTTCCCGATGGCGTTCCCTTTGGGGAGATCGACGTCGTAGACCGCTGTAAAATTTGTTGACGGAATCTCCGCGTACAGCCGCGCGTGGTTGCTTCCAATATGACCAACACCAACGACGCCAACACGCAATTTTTTCATGAATGAATCGCAGTCAACCCCGAAAGCTTTCGGGGTCAACCGCAACCAAGAATCAAACACAAACGGATTAGGGGACCCGCGCTACCGAATTCCGGAAATTCATTGGGCGCTATGGCGCGGGGCCCCTCCAAGGCAAGAACCTCATCTCGCGCTGGTCTTTAGGAACCAATCGTAGGTTTGCGCGATGCCGTCGCGGAGAGGAATCGTCGCGTGCCAACCGAGATTACGCAGCTTGGTCACATCGAGAAGTTTTCGCAGTGTGCCATCCGGTTTGGTCGCGTCCCAAATCAATTCGCCATCGAAACCGACGACATCACAAATCAACTCCGCGAGTTCGCGGATCGGGATGCCGCGTGCAAAAATTCCCGACGCGGTTTGCCTGATCCCCATACAACAAGCTCACGCGCGCCGGTTGTTTTCGCTTCATGTGCCTTCCGCAAAAGCGCAGCCAGCACGTGCGATGTCTCCAGATCGAAGTTGTCGTTCGGACCGTAAAGATTCGTTGGCATCGCCGAAATAAAGTTCGCGCCATATTCGCGAGAAAATGCCTGACAAAGCTTGATGCCGGCGATCTTGGCGATTGCGTAAGCTTCATTGGTTGGCTCGAGCGGACCGCTTAGCAAAGCTGTTTCTGGAATGGGCTGCGGTGCGAGCTTGGGGTAAATGCAAGAGCTGCCAAGAAACAGAAGCTTGCGCGCGCCAGCTTCGTGGGCGGCGCGAATGATGTTGTTCTGAATCCGCAAATTATCGAGCAGAAACTCGACTGGAAAATCGTTGTTCGCCTTGATGCCGCCGACCTTTGCTGCGGCGAAAATCACAACCGCCGGCTTTTCCTTTCGAAAAAATTCTGCGACGGCCGATTCGTTCACGAAATCGAGCTGCGCGCGATCGCGCCTGGGCAGATTGTGAAAGCCCTCGCGTTCGAGGCGGCGGATCAACGCGCTACCCACAAGCCCCCGATAACCAGCGACAAAGATCTTGTCGGATTTGTCCATCATTAGTTGCCCAAGGTGTCGTTTAGCATTTTCTTTTTTCCGTCTTAGCGCAATCCTCACTTGTGCGAAAGCAGGCTTCCCTCCGTGCTTCCACTGCTTGAGCGTGCGGTCACAGTCGAATGAAGCGGATGATCCAATCGAGAATTAAGAGAGCTCTTCCGAAGTCCCTTGCCTGGCTTGGAATGGCTGTTTTGATCGCGGCGTTGCCCGCACCGGCAACTCATGCTCAGAAGGAACTGCCATCCCTACACAGGGACACCGCGTCCAATCAGATTATTGATTCGTTGATCCCCTGGTTGCTCAACGAAAATCAACACTTACGCGGCATTCCATTCGCCGAAGTGATTCGAGACACGACGGGCAAACATGTTCTGCGCGTCGATCCAAAAAACGAAACTGACCAGCGCGTGACTAAGCAGATCAGTGTGGCCCTCGATGACGTGATGAAACGAGCGAACAGATCGGACAGTGCAATTCAGAGTATTGGGCGCATCAACGAAGTAAGCAGTCATTTTGAGGATTGGCTGGATGTGTTGCTCAACTCAACACCTGGCTTGAACTGCGATTTCCCGCGCACAGCCGACGGGAAAATGCAGCGCTCGGGTTATCCCGACTTGCGGATTGTCGATCTTGCGAGCAAACGCGTTTTTTATCTCGATCCAAAACTTTATGTCGCTGGAAGCCGCGATAGTAGTTTTCGCACATTTTATTTCGAGCCGAAAATTGCGACCAACAAGATTCATGATGACGCCGTTCATCTCATCGCCGGCTTCGAGCACGAACCACGGAAAGAGGGTCATTGGAACTTTACGCGCTGGGACCTCGTCGATCTTGCGCACTTCAACGTGAAATTGAAAGCCGAATTTCAAGGAAGCAATCGCGATATGTATCGGCCGGAGGCAATCGTCGCGACAAGTGCGAAGTGATTGTGTCCGCTACAGTCCACTGTCTCGCGGTAAAGTGAATTGGCATTGCCGAGAGCAACGCGGGACGTAATGGTATCGGAGGATGATTATCGAGGCAGAGCGAGCGTTTCAGTTCGACACGGTTGACGACGTGGTGAGCGACGTCGCACGAGGGCGCATCGTGATTGTGACCGACGATGCCGACCGCGAAAATGAAGGGGACCTCGTCATGGCGGCGGAAAGGGTGACGCCGGATGCAGTCAATTTCATGGCAAAACACGGCCGCGGCTTGATTTGCGCGCCCATTTCCAATGAGCGCGCCGAGCAGCTCGGCCTGCAGCGAATGGTCGCGCAGAATCGCGAAATGTACCGTACGGATTTTACCGTATCGGTAGATGCGGCTCGCGGCGTAACAACGGGAATCAGCGCGCACGACCGTGCGACGACAATTCAGGCAATCGCAGATCCTAAATCATCGCCTGATGATCTCGTCCAACCGGGACACGTTTTCCCGTTACGGGCCAAGGATGGCGGCGTGTTGCGGCGCGCCGGGCATACCGAGGCCGCTGTTGATCTTGCGCGCATGGCCGGCCTACAACCGGCGGGCGTGCTTTGCGAGATTTTGCACGACGACGGCACGATGGCTCGTTTGCCAGAGTTACTGGAGTTTCGCAAAAAGCACGGGCTGCGCATTTGCACAATCCAGAGTTTGATCGCTCATCGCCGCATCCGCGAAAAACTGGTGGAGCTGGAGCAGATCGTAAAAATGCCCACCGAGTATGGCGATTTCGATTTGCACCTATATCGGTCGAAGCTAGATGGCAGGCATCATCTCGCGCTCGTGAAGGGTAAGATCGACAAGGACAAACCGACGCTGGTGCGGGTACACAGCCAATGTCTCACTGGCGACGTTTTCGGTTCGCGTCGATGCGATTGTGGAAATCAATTGCACGCAGCGCTTCGGCAAATCCAAGAGGAAGGCAACGGCGTCTTGGTTTACATGCGGCAGGAAGGGCGTGGCATCGGGCTGGCAGCAAAAATTCATGCCTATAGATTACAGGAGGAAGGGCTCGACACGGTGGAGGCCAACGCCAAGCTCGGTTACCCAACCGATTTGCGCGATTACGGGCTCGGCGCGCAAATTCTTTTCGATCTGGGCGTTCGCCAGTTCCGTTTTCTGACGAATAACCCAAAGAAAGTGGTCGGCCTCGAAGGTTACGGTCTCGAGATGGTAGAACAGGTGCCCATTCGGAGCGAAGCTAATCCGCATAATGTTAAGTATCTCGAGACCAAAAAAGTCAAGATGGGACACCTGTTGTAGGATACCGACCGACTATGTCGATTTTGCACTTGGCAGCGCAATCCCACGAATTTGCCTTCCGGTAAATGACGCAGTCCGAATGACGAATGTCGAAGGAATGGAAGAAATGTCGAAATCAAAACTGCGGCCTTTCATCATTCGAACTCCGTCACTGATTCGCGCTTCGTCATTCGTGCTTCGTCATTCTTAAAATGTCGAAGATCGTCCCGCCTCGTCCCCGCGTTGTGCACGGGAGACGCACGTTCATCATCGTCGCGAGCCGATTCAATACGCGCTACGTGCAGAGCCTCGTCGATCACGCCAAGGAAGAATTGCATGTCCTCGCACCAGACGTGACGATTTCTCTCGAGCGAGTGCCTGGGGCATTCGAAATTCCTGTCGTTGTGCACGAATTGGCGGCGCAAAAAAAAGCAGATGTAATCATTGCCGTTGGAGTCATTCTGCAAGGAAAGACGGACCATGCGCGAAATTTGAGCCAGTCCGTCACTGATGCGCTCCAACGCATCGCGGTTGATCATGGCGTGCCCGTCATCAATGTCGTGCTCAGTTTCGAGAACGAAACGCAAGCGCGCAAGCGCTGCCTGGAAAACAAAATCAACCGCGGGACGGAAGCCGCTCGCGCCGCCGTGGGAATCGCCCGCGTCATGTCAAAGCTTCGCGAAAAATAAGTCTTATGGGAAAGCGGCGAAGAGCGCGAGAAGCGGCCATCCAATATCATTTCTGGCGTGATCTCCAGCACGGCGAAGGGCCGGAGGAAATCGGGGATTTCTGGGAATTCTGTCCGGCCACGCCGCGCGTGCGCGACTTTGCGCAGCCGCTCATCGAAGGAATGGTTGCGCATCTCCCTGAAATCGACGAACGCATTCGGCGCTACTGCGAGAATTACGAATTTCATCGTATCTCGCCCGTCGATCGCAATGTCCTGCGGCTTGCAATTTACGAAATGCTTTATCGCGACGACATCCCGCCGGTCGTCTCCATCAATGAGGCAATCGAACTGGCAAAAACTTTCGGCGGCGGGGAATCCGGCCGTTTCGTCAACGGCATTCTCGATCGCGTGAAGAACGATTTGACACGCCCGCTGCGCGAGGCCGCACCCTCAGCAGAAAAGAGCGAAAATCGTTGAACCGTTGAGATCGTCAGAAATAACCGATGTAACGGTTTAACGATTCAACGATTCCCGCCTCATAAATGAAATTTCTCCAATCGCTGGTTGACACGTTTGCCGGTAAACCGATCGATTGGGACGAACTTGAAGAGTCGCTCATCCGCGCAGATCTGGGCGTGCCAATGACAACTCGAATAATTAAGGCATTGCAAGAACGCGAAGCTTGGTCGCTAATGGGCATAAACGATGTCGTAAGAGTCGTGCGCGAGGAAATTGCTCGTATTCTCCCGAGCAATCCGGCTCCCATGCGGACGCTGGCCGCCAAACCAAAGGTAATTTTGCTCCTTGGTGTAAACGGCACTGGAAAGACAACATCGACGGCGAAACTCGCTCGTCATCTTCAGCAAGATCGACATCGTGTTTTGCTGGCGGCGGCCGACACTTTTCGCGCTGCTGCTATTGAACAGCTTGGTGTTTGGGCCGAACGACTTGGCGTTGAAATGATCCGCGGACAATACAATGCTGATCCAGCTGCACTTTGTTACGAAGCGTATCAGGCGGCTGCAAGACGCAAGATCGACTTTCTTCTGTGCGATACCGCCGGCCGGATGCATACAAAAGCGAACCTGATGGCTGAGCTGCAAAAGGTGAAACGCACTCTTGGCAAACACGATCCTGACGCGCCCCATGAGACGCTGCTGGTAATCGATGCAACGACGGGCGGCAATGCGCTGAGTCAGGCGCGCGAATTCCAAAGCGCGATCGGACTCACCGGTCTTATCGTCACCAAACTCGACGGGAGCGGCAAAGGCGGCATCGTCGTCGCAATTCAAGATGAATTTGGAATTCCAACGCGCTTCGTCGGCACAGGCGAACAACTCGACGATTTCGCAGCGTTCGATCGTCAAACCTACATCGATAATCTGCTGTAGGGCGTTTCTGTGAAACGCCGTTCGAACTGGCGTCTGACACAGACGCCCTACAAATTACCCTAACCTAACGCTTCAAGTCTTCAAACGATTCCCATGTTCCGCTTCATCGCGCGCCGCCTCTTGCAAATGGTGCCCGTGCTGTTTGTAATCGCGACGCTTACCTTCTTCATGATCCGTCTCGCGCCGGGCGGCCCGTTCGATACGGAGAGGAACACGACACCTGAAATCCAACAGAGTCTCGATCGCTATTACGGGTTTAATTTGCCAATCTACCAGCAGTATTTCCGCTGGTTAGGCAACGCATTGCACGGCGACCTGGGACCATCGTATCGCTACGCGAACCGCACCGTTAACGAACTGATCGCAGAATCATTTCCAATTTCTGCCGAACTGGCTTTTTGGTCGTTACTGATCGCTTTAGCGCTCGGACTCACCGCGGGCGTCATCGCTTCGCTGCGGCCAAATAGTGCGACCGATTACATTGCCAGTTCGTTTGCCATGGTGGGAATCTCTGTGCCCAATTTTGTGCTCGGCCCACTGCTCGTTTTAATCTTTGCACTAAAGCTCAACTGGTTGCACGTCTCGGGTTGGGAACATCCGATCGATCGCATCCTGCCTTCTCTCACCCTCGGAGCTTTGTATGCCGCCTATATTGCTCGGCTCACGCGCGGCGGGATGCTCGAAATTCTGTCGCAGGATTTCATTCGTACGGCTCGGGCGAAAGGCGCGTCCAATTTGCGCGTGATTCTCAAACACGCGTTGCGGGGCGGATTGTTGCCAGTCGTGAATTATTTGGGGCCAACGGCTGCCACACTTGTCACGGGATCATTTGCGGTCGAAACAATCTTCCAAATTCCGGGACTCGGACGCTATTTTGTAAACGCAGCGTTCAATCGCGATTACACGATGGTGCTGGGCGCGGTGCTTTTCTATGCCTGGCTCATCGTCATCTTTAATTTGATTGTCGATGTTGTGCTGGTTTGGATGGATCCGAAGCAGAAATTCGAATGAACGCACTGGAACATAGACATTCTGTCTGTGCGGCCAACAGGCATTTTACCTGTTTTCCCAGAGGCAACCGGCTAGAAGCCGGTTGGGCACACAGGTTGCAAGCCTGTGTTCCAAGAAAATTCGAATGAACGCCGTCGGCGAAACCACTGGAACCGAGCAAGCGCTCGAGGAAGCCGAGCGCGGGACCTCGCTTTGGCGCGACGCATGTCAGCGTCTCGGCAAAAATAAAATGGCCGTGATCAGCGCCGTCATTCTAATCCTGATTGTGCTCGCCTCATTTATTGGACCATTTTTTCTAAAGCTATCGTATGAGACTCAAAATCTTCAGCTCGGCGCCGTCCCTCCAGGTGTACGGCATTGGCTCGGAACAGACACCCTCGGCCGAGATTTGTTTGTGAGGATTTTGTATGGCGGCCGAGTTTCCATGTCGGTCGGCTTTTGCGCGACCGCGGTCGCCTTGACCATCGGGGTTTTCTACGGAGCGATCTCGGGCTTCCTTGGCGGAAAGATCGATATGCTGATGATGCGCATCGTCGACATCATTTTCGCGCTGCCTTTCACCGTTTTTGTCATCCTGCTCATGGTTTTCTTTGGTCGAAAATTCGTGCTCCTTTTCGTGGCGATTGGCGCGGTGCAATGGCTGACGATGGCCCGGATCGTTCGCGGCCAGGTCCTGTCGTTACGGCATCAGGAGTTCATCGAGGCCGCGGAAGCACTCGGACTTTCCAAACCGCGGATCATCTTTCGACACATGATTCCAAACGCGCTCGGGCCGATCATTGTTTACGCCACGCTCACCGTACCGGCAGTGATGTTGCTCGAAGCCTTCCTGAGCTTCCTCGGCCTGGGTGTGCAACCGCCGATGAGTTCATGGGGCGTGCTCATCAAAGAAGGCGCGGAAGTGATGGAAGAATTCCCCTGGCTCTTGATTTATCCCGGCTTAATTCTTGCCCTTACGCTTTTCTCCCTAAATTTCCTCGGCGACGGATTGCGTGACGCGCTCGATCCGCGCGCGGCAAAAGATTAGTGAACAGTGATAGGTGAATGGATGCTTTCCTATTCACTAGTCGCTAATCACTATTCACTTCGTGGCCACGCTGCTTCGTGTTGAAAATTTGCGGGCGTATTTTCACACGCGCGCTGGAATCGTTCGCGCGGTCGATGATGTTTCATTTTCGATCACCCCGGGCGAAACACTTGGGATCGTCGGCGAATCTGGATCGGGAAAATCGGTCGCGTGCCTTTCGCTTCTCCGATTGATCCCCTCGCCTCCTGGTCGGATCGAAACCGGGCGCGCGGATTTCGGCGGAATCGATTTACTTCGTTGCGAGGATCGCCAACTGCGAGCCATTCGCGGTGATCGCATCGCGATGATTTTTCAAGACCCGATGACTTCGCTCAACCCCTACATGCGCGTAGGCGATCAGGTGATCGAGCCGCTCGTCATTCACGCGAAGATTTCGCGGGAAAAAGCATGGCAACGTGGGATCGAGGCGCTACGCGAGGTCGGCATTCAAGATGCAGAGAAGCGGATGCGCTCATATCCACACGAATTTTCCGGAGGCATGCGCCAGCGTGTCATGATTGCAGCAGCTCTAATCACAAAACCGGCGCTGTTAATCGCGGATGAACCCACAACCGCGCTCGACGTGACGGTGCAGGCGCAAATTCTAGAATTGATTCGCAAGATGCAGCGCGAGCTTGCCACCGCGGTGATCTTCATCACCCACGACATCGGTATCGTTTCGGGTTTTTGCGATCACGTGCTGGTCATGTACGCGGGGCGAATCGTGGAGCGCGCCTCCACCGTGCAGATTTTTTACGAACCGAAACATCCTTATAATCAGGCGCTGCAAAAATCCATTCCTGCGCTTCACGAAAAAGGAGAGAAGCTGCATACGATCCCGGGTGCTCCGCCCGATCTCTCGAAGCCGATTCCAGGTTGTCCGTTCGCTCCGCGCTGCGAATTTGCGCAGGAAAAATGCACAACGTCGATAATCGCCTTGAAGGAAATTGCGCCCGACCATTTTTCGGCTTGTTTACGAATTCAATTAAAGGAGATCGATCTCACGCCTGCTCATCTGCCGGAGTAGCTTTCCGCGAGTAAGTGAACGGCGAAGCGCAGAGATCGGTCTAAACATAAACGCCGGAGATTTTTGAAATGAACAGTATGCGATTAACACACAAGCGCTCCTCGCATAAGACGTTGTGGATTGGCTTTTTTGGTGCCATTGCTGTGATTGTAGGCACGATTTTGTTTGGCTACGCTCAAGAACAGAAGAAGGAAACCGAAAAGATGAACCCCACCAAAGCAATTCCATCCGACGCCGAGCTGCGAACCAAGCTTACTAAAGATCAATATCACGTAACGCGAGAGGGTGGCACAGAGACTGCCTTTCAAAATGCATATTGGGACAATCACCAGGCTGGAATTTATGTCGATCTTATCACCGGCGAACCTCTCTTCAGTTCGCTGGATAAATTCGACAGCGGCACGGGCTGGCCAAGTTTTACCAAGCCAATTTCAAAAGATAAAGTAGTGGAAAAAAGGGATTCTTCCTATGGAATGGAGCGCACGGAGGTTCGTTCAACTAAAAGCGACTCGCATCTTGGTCACGTCTTCGAGGATGGGCCGGCGCCGACAGGCCAACGATACTGCGTCAACTCGGGCGCGATGCGTTTTATTCCGATGGAGAAATTAAAGGAAGAAGGTTACGGCGAATATCTGTCACTCTTTCAGTCCCCGGGAGGCGGGGACCAGCAGTCGCAACGCCAATAACAAGACGTAGCAGGGCGCTCCTCCACACGCGGATAAAAGAATTGCGGCTATGGCGAGCCGCCACTATATCTGCCTCTGGGGCTCAAATGTCTTGTGCGTTCCTTGAGATCGAAGACTTGCAGACGCATTTTCCTGTCGAGGCAGGATTGATTTTTAAGCGTCGCCTCGGCACCGTTCGGGCAGTCGATGGCGTGCGCTTATCGATCGAAGAGGGTAAAGTGCTCGGAATTGTGGGTGAATCCGGCTGCGGCAAATCCACCCTTGGCCGTACCATCGTGCAGCTGATCCCTCCCACCGCGGGTACAGTCATTCTCGAAGGGCGCAACTTGAATCAACTCCACGGGCGAGGGCTGCGCCGCGCGCGTCGCGATTTTCAAATGATTTTCCAGGATCCATACGCATCCCTCAATCCGCGCCTGAACGTGTTCGACACGCTCGCGGAAGCGATACGGACTCACAAGACAGTTCCGCGCGGCGAACTGCGCCGACGAGTCACTGCGCTTATGCAGAAGGTTGGTTTGCTGCCGCGCACGATGAAGAAATATCCGCATGAATTCTCCGGCGGACAGCGGCAGCGCATTGCGATCGCGCGCGCACTCGCGGTCGAGCCAAAATTAATTATCGCCGACGAGCCGGTTTCGGCGCTCGATGTTTCCATCCAAGCGCAGATCATCAATTTGCTCGTCCTCCTTAGGCACGAGATGAAGCTGACGCTTATCTTCATCTCGCATGATCTCTCGGTCGTGAAACATATCTCCGACCGAATCGCGGTGATGTATCTCGGAAAAGTCGTCGAGCTTGGCGAGGCCCGCGCGGTCTTGGAGAAGCCGTTGCATCCCTATACAAAGGCGCTCATCAGTGCGGTACCGATTGTCGATCCAACGCGTGAGCATGCGCGCAAGCGCATTGTCCTTCCGGGCGACCCGCCTTCGCCGATGAATCCGCCGATCGGTTGCCGGTTCCACCCGCGCTGTCCATACATGATCGATGCATGCAAAGCAGAAGTGCCACCGCTGGTTGATTGGGGAGGAAACCATTTCGCGGCTTGCATTCGCGTCCCCGAAATCAATGTCCGTTGGCTTCCAACGGGACGCTAACACCGTCCTCTACAGTGCCCCCTTTGAAACGGTATCACAGTGCTTTAGACTGCAGGAGCAAGAATGAAGAAGGACGATTTCGATTACGCAATTGAAAATACGCAGGTGATTCTCGCGCCCGAGCAACAGATCGCGACCTTCGGCAGCACCAGTTTCAATTTTTATCTTATCTCCGAGTTGATGGACCGCGTCGATCAGGTCCGGGTTCGCAACGGAAAAATTCACGCCGAGCGTCCCCAGATTCTGACGCCCGAACATTATTGCCGACTATTGCTGGAAGGTTTCGGTGATAAAGCACAGCGCTACGTCGATCAACTGCGCGAGCATTTGCGCAATATCGCGGTCTTGCGCTACGGGTTTCAATTTCGCAAAACCGATGTGACCGAAGAAACAATCCGCGATTCGGTTGACGCCGTTATCAACAGAACCAGGCATCGGGTCGAAAACGCAAACGAACCGCTGAGTGCCATCATTCAAGGCGTGGACGACGCTTGGGAAGTCTGCCTGCTCAAATTCACCATCGACATGATCGAGCGCTCATCCGGCGGAAATATCGGCGATTTTCGCAAACGTGGATTGTTGTAGTCGCTGATCGCATGTTGAGGATAATCGTAGGCCTTCGCTCGAAGGGTCCGGTCAACTGACTCGCGCGCTGTCAGAATGACTCACTTAGGCAGGCATTAGAGATGTCCACGGATGAATGCGCCTGCGCTAACAAGTGCGCGGCGGCCGGGTTCCAGGTGAGCGTTCCACAAGTGCCATGCATGGATCATGTACGGCCAGATCTCCAAGGTCACTGGAACGTCGGCTGCACCAGCCACGGCCGCAAAGCGAGTGGCGTCATCGAGTAACGTCTCGGCAGAACCCACCTGAATCAGGGTTGGAGGAAAGCTCCTGAGGTCGGCGTAGAGAGGAGAGACCCGCGGGTCCTTCCTGTCCATTCCGGGCGTGAGATAGGCATCGGCGAGTTCATTTAAATAGTCCTTGTGGATGAGTGGATCTACGGCGTCCTTGCTGGCAAGCGTCGAACCTGACATCGTCAGGTCCGTCCACGGCGACACAAGCCACGCGCAAGCCGGAAGCTCCTCGTGTGCATCGCGCAGCTGGTTGATCAACGCTACTGCCAGACCGGCGCCTGCGCTGTCGCCACCGATCGCGATACGCGCAGCCGGAATACCCTGATTCCGCAGGAAACGCCACGCCTTCAGTACATCATCGTACGCCGCAGGGAATGGGTTCTCGGGCGCCAGTCGATAGGCAATGGCTAGTGTCCGCATTCCGGCCCCTCGACCGGCCTCGGTCACCATGCGACGATGGCTCAGGATTGAACCGGCGCAATAGCCGCCACCATGAAAAAATTCAGAACGCAGGAAGGATCACTGCCGGGCACAATCGAGTATTCCCCCGGCACGCCGCTGATATCGACTGCGACCAGTTTCACGTCGTCGGCTACCGGCCAAACAGAGCCGACATCTTCGAGGCGTTGACGCCGCCCAGGCCACCCGACAGGTCGTGGCTTGGAACTCAGCAACGCGCGGACGGCCTCGATTTCGCTTTGAGCCATTGCCTTTCGCTTCCAGCGGGCAAGCCAACGGTAGGCGACGCCTCGAATGGGTCAAGCGGATGGGTCAGCCCCCGTTCTCATCGCATCGCTGTCAAAACTTATCCTTGGCAGTCTTGAAAACTGGAGGCAATCGGGGCTGAGGATCTGCCCCAAGATTTTATTATCGGCGGTCACAAACCAGATCGTTTGTGCCGAGTTCCAAACCCCGTTCACGGCCTCGGAGTCGATTTTGTAATCAGAAGCCTAAATTTTCGGCTTCCGTCGGTACACCCGCCTTGTCATTCTGCGCGTCCGATATGGCCATAATTTGAAAAATTACATCCAGCTTAATCTCAGTCTGCTTTACTGGATTTTGATCGCGCCGTTTAGCGGACAATTTTTCAAAATCGCGCCGGTCTTCCGGCAGATGGTGTTTATCGGAGTGCGCGCGGCGCCGATGGTCGCGCTAACGGCATTCAGCGTGGGCGTGACCCTGGCCATGCAGGCCGCCCATTCACTCGAACAACTTGGGGCGGACATGTACGTCCCCGATCTCGTGATGGTGACGCTCTTGCGCGAGATGGGTCCAGTGCTGATCGCGGTCATCGTGATCGGTCGCAGCGGCTCGGCCGTCGCAGCGGAGCTGGGAACTATGAAGGTGTCCGAGGAGATCGAGGCGCTGGAAGTAATGGCGATTAACCCAATTCAATACCTGGTCGTGCCGCGTTTTCTGGCGATGCTGGTGATGCTGCCGGCGCTCACAATCTTCGGAAACTATATCGGCGTGTTCGGAGGCTGGGCCGTCTGCCGCTTCGCCCTTGATTTCAATACCGCTGGCTACGTGCTGCGCGCCTTGCAAAGCGCGGACACGTGGGATTTGTATTCGGGAATGATCAAGAGCGGGGTTTTTGCATGGATCGTCATCACAATTGCGTGTAACGCCGGGCTTCACGTCGAAGGTGGCGCGGAGGGTGTCGGCCAGTCGACGACGGCTTCGGTCGTGCAAGCTTTGCTGGCGATGCTGGTCACAAATGCCGTTCTTACGGGAATCTTTTTCTTCAGCGCATGAACGCCAACGGCGAATCGATCATCGAAGTCGTCGACCTCGTCCGGAAATTCGGGGAGCGCGCGGTGCTCGACGATATTTCTCTTAGCGTTTATCGAGGCGAGACGCTCGTTATTATGGGCGGGAGCGGCTGCGGTAAGAGCACATTGCTCCGGCATATGATTGGGTCAATGAAACCGACTTCCGGTTCCGTGAAGATTTTCGGCGAAGAAATCACAACGATGAACGAACGTGAAATCGCCAGCGTCCGGCGACGGTTTGGAATGCTGTTTCAATCCGGTGCGCTCCTCGCCTCGCTCACGGTCGGCGAGAATGTTGCCTTGCCGCTTTTGCAACACACGGAGAAGTCAGCTGATGAAATCGAAGAGATTGTGAAACAAAAACTTCAGATGGTCGGGCTGACTGGTTTTGAAAATCTCAAACCGGCTGAAATAAGCGGCGGAATGAAAAAGCGCGTTGGCCTAGCGCGTGCGCTCGCCCTCGATCCGGAGCTGCTTTTCAGCGACGAGCCGACCTCTGGACTCGACCCAATCATGACCGCAGTGGTCGATCAACTCACCCTCAAACTGACTCATGGCAGCCACATGACCGCAGTGGTGGTGTCGCATGATATGACGAGCGCTTTTCGTATCGCGACACGTATGATTATGCTTGGACGCGGTGGCATTGTCGCGCAGGGTACGCCGGATGAAATCCGCACGAGTTCTAATCCGGAAGTCCACCAATTTATCAACGGCGAAGCCGATGGCCCTGTGCCATTGAACATCTCGCAAGAGGAGCACGACGACCATCCCCATGTCAGACCGCGTCCCCTCGTCGCGGCACGCGCCAGGTTTCATCACAAGACTTCATGAAACGAAATCTGTCTGACTACATCGTGGCGATCTCGGTCATCTTATGCAGCCTGGTCTTGCTCGGCGCGCTCACTTTCGCGCTGTCCGGTTATCGCTGGAAAAAACCGAAGCGCACATTGCAAATCAATTACGAAGATGTAACCGGCATCAACGTGCACTCCGAAGTTCGTTATGCCGGTGCGCCAGCAGGGCGCGTGATCGCGATGCGTCACTTGACTGCAAAGGAACGTGAATCGTCCGCAAACAAAAAAGACGCGGTGCGCGTGACGATCAGCCTCGACGACGGAATACCGCCGTTGCCGACAGACATAACGGCAACGCTCAGCTCTGATACGCTGCTCGCGCCAAAATTTGTCGCACTTTCCGCGGGCACGCCAGGCAGTGCACCGCTCGCAAACAACTCGGCGATCGAAGGTCACCCTGCTTATGGCATCGAACAGATTCTTGCCCAATTCACGCCGAAGCTTGGGCCACTCGCCGATTCGCTAAAGGCCGACACGGACAACTTACAAAACGTGATCAAAAATCTGGAGGGTATGGCCAAAGACGCGGACAAGGTGTTCGGCACGGCTGACACATTCATTGGGACCACTGACAAACAGCTTCAGCAACAGATGAAAGAGCTGCACGTCGTTCTCTTGAACTTGAAAGTGATTACCACCCATGCGAAGGCGCTCGTCGACGCGCTCGCTGAAAAACCGAATCGCATCATTTTCAGTGGCAAGCCAGCCGTCCTCACACCCGAATCGGAAATTCTCAAAAGCTCCAAACCGCTACCGGCGAAGCGGCCATGATCGAAGTGGTCGACTAAGCAACCCTGCCGGCTCCTCGTTGGCGACACGTCGCCGCTAGGGCTTGCAATAGCGCCGCATCAATTTGAGGAAGCGGAGAGCGTCGCGCATCGGACGGATGTTGCTCACTTCGTCGGAATAGACGGTCGTGATGGGAATCGATTCGATTCGATAGCCTTGGCGGCTGGCAATGATGAGCATTTCAGTTTCGTAATCGAAACGCTCCACGCCGCCAAGCAGCTCAGGGATCAATTGTCGATCTAACATGCGAAAGCCGCATTGCGTGTCGGGGATTTTTTGGCCGCAGACGCGGCTGATCCGATCGCTCATATAACGATTCACGATACGCCGAACAAACGGCATCCCCGTGAGATTCTTCATGCGATTACCGAGAAAAAAACTGGGCCCCGCCGCGGAGGCGGCAGCCGCAATGAACCGATCGATCTCTTCCGGAAGATGCTGGCCGTCGGCGTCGAGAATAATCACATGCGCGAATTGTCGGTCCGCCCAGTGCCGTAATCCTGTCTTGATCGCTTCGCCTTTGCCGCGGTTTTGATTATGGACGATGACTTCAGCGCCGGCTTCGCGCGCGCGCTGTGCGGTCTTATCGCTCGAGCCGTCATCGACGACGAGCACATGATCGAGTTGTTGGCGTGTGCGACGAACGACGTCGCCAACGTGTTTCTCCTCGCGATACGCTGGGATGACCGCGGCAGCTTTTAAGCGAATTTGCGCGAACCGGCCCCGATCCCCTTCGGTCATCGACGAACTACCGGATGAAAATCGGCCGCGTGATACGAACTACGAACGAGCGGACCGGAGGCAACATACAGAAACCCTTTTTTACGTGCAATATCGCCGTAGTAATTGAATTGGTCCGGTGTGACGTACTCGACGACCGGCAAATGTTTCGAGGTTGGGCGCAAGTACTGACCCATTGTTAAAACTTCGCAGCCAACGTCGC
>VBQB01000246.1 GCA_005887855.1 Verrucomicrobiota bacterium
GAAAATTAAGAAGCGAACGTCACTGGCGCCGCGGCGCGCGATCAAACGAGCAGTCGAGGAATCTACTCGCACCGTGGTTTCACCCGAGGGTTGGAAGCTTTGCCTTCGGGACAAGGATTTAAACGAATTATACAACTTGAAAGATGATCCGCTGGAGACGCGCAATCTTTACTTGGATCGACAATATGCGTCGGTAATCTCGCGACACGCGGATGAGATTCACCGCTGGCAGGAATTTGCCCACGACACGCTTCGAATATGAGAAGCCCAGCCCGGGCATTATTAAGGTTATTGGGGGGGTTGCTGGGCATAGATCTTGTAATCCTTTCGCACCGGGATTTTCGGAGGCAACAATCCAAGTTTCACGATCTGTTCGTAACAGCTCGCGCTTAATTGACCTTGGAAGGTCGATTCGGCTGTTGAGACCAGAAACCTGTCTGGAAAGTAAGATTCGTGTTCGAATTCCGCGGAGAGAAGAAACTGGTGAAACTCGCGGATGCCATAAAGCAATGGCAAGGTTGGTCCGACAAAAAAGCGTTTCAGAAACGCCGGCGTGGTGAACTGCGGCATATAAAACCCGTTCTTAGGATGTCCTAGCTGCCGAAAGAAGGGTTGCCCGGCCAGGACGAACGCAGGTGCTCTAGGAGTTGCTTCCTCCCGTTGCCGCCATTCTGTGTCCCTATCGGGCGCTTGCATGGACCGGCGTCGACACAGGGCCAGGATATGGGCCAGCAGTTGCGGCTTTGCATCTCTTTTTCCGTGCGCGCCTGCCACCCTGATGTCAGTCCACTTGATTGAATCTACATTCGGCGGCTTGCCGGTAACAAAGTCATAAGCCGCGCGGAGAACCGGTAGGTTGAGGATCTCGATGAGATAGCGGTCGTCAACGCACCAAAAAATGAACTCGTCTTCTGGCAGGTCCCGCAAAAGATTTTCCATCGTGCTGCGGATATCCGACGGCGTATGGATAAATTCGACATTTTGCGCCGCGAAAACATTTCGCGGATCGCGATCGGTGAACGGTATTCGAAATATAAACGGGCAACTTGGCCATAATCGATTGTAAGTTTCTACTACCAGATTCGCTATTTCGAGATGTAGATCAAATGATAGGACTATGGCTTTCATTGCGGTCGAAAAGGCCACATCGAAATGTTGGATTGTGTGAGATGCAGACAGGATCGATTGCGAGGTGCAAAAAATGATCCGCGATTAGCGATTAACGACATGATCTGAATCGGAAGTTCATTTTAGAGTTGATATCCGAGACGCAGCAAAGTGGCGCCGTTTTCTTCCACATATCTGTCGTAAACTTCCGGGCTAAAATACTCCTGCCACTGTCCGCTTTTGCCGGATCGGAAGAATGTGAGCGGTTTGATAAGGTTTTCGCCTCCGAAGGTTTGCTCGACGCGCTTTAACTGATCGAAAGAACTCTTCTCCACCGCATTCGCGATGGTCCGCTCGTCGCACCCCAGCTCCAGGAATGCGGTCACTCTGGCGGCGCATGCCAGCGGCTGTCTGAGCATTTCTTCATATTGAAGCATCAGAATGCGATCTGGATGTTCTGAGGCGAAATCAAGAGCACCGGATACGTGCTTTTTCCATGAGGAAAACTGCTCGACAAAAGGTGAGAAGATGAAATCTGCGAAACTTCCCTCAAAGACTTTCTTGCCGGTTGCGTAATGATAGTAGGAGACAAGCGCGTCCCGGCCATCGCGGTAAATATATACAGTCTTTGGATAAAGATCATAACACGGATGATGGGTCTTTATATATCGGCGACCCTCGCGCTCTTCCAATGTTCGAGAAGACTTGTAGATATTAGGCACATAGTCTTCGATGTTACGAAAGCTGATCTGCTTTTCAGGCGCCAATACGTGAGCGAGAAGAAATCGTACCCAGGTGTTTCCCGATTTGGGATAGGAAACGATAAAGACGTCGTCGGAACGAATGCGGATCTCGGGCAGAGCTCTTTTTTGCAGACGTGATTGTTCAACCCAGTACGAGGACATTGTCAGCGGCAAAGGAAGCTATGCGCCGAACTCATAACCGAAATGTTCAATATCGATACGGAATTTATCGGCCACTAACTGTTTTGTGCGATCATTGTAATACTCGGTGTAGGGTCGGGCGCGCGGGTTCGGCCGCCAGTGGGGCAATTCTGGGTTAACGCCAAGCTTCTGCGCGACGAACGCCCAGTCGGCTTCAAGCTGCTCAAATTTGCCAATGAAATCAGCAAGGATGGTTCCATTGGGATCGACAAACCAATCGAGTTGGTATCGATGCGGAGATGGCTGCAAACACGCGCTGCTACTGTACTGTATCCACTCGACGAACTGATCGAAGTTCATTCTGTTTCTCAGCTGCGACGCCTCGTTGCGCTCATAAAGCGACACAACGCGGTCCCACGGATTGCGCACAAATCCGAATTTGAAATACGTTTCGAATTGCTTTCGCCCGATTTCATGGCGTCGCTCTTGCGAGAGACAGAGATACAAGACCTCGAGAAGCCGGTCTTTTCGCCCACCACGCTGCGTCCAGTAATTCTCCATGTGGTTTTTAATCTCCCACAAGCTCAGGTGGGGCTTCCATGGCTTCCCGAGAACAGCTCGGACGCTGGTGGAGGCAGTTTTGGGCACCTCGACAAAAATGCATTTGTGTCTATGAGAGACCATTGCCCCGTCCTGCGAGGAATTGCTACAGTTTTCCGAGCGTCACGTATTCGCCGTTTGGGGAGCGGAACCACTCTGGCAACTCGATGCCGCTCGCGACAATGCTCTCGTAGCAATTTTGAGTAATCACGCCTCGCTGCGTGCTTTCCCCAAAAACTGCAAAATTTTCCTTGGTCACGAATAACCGATGTTCAGGTAATTTCGGGACGTCATTTTTCAGCTCGTCCATCACCTTCGCGTTAGCGATGTGATTAGGGAGATGGGTAAAGAGATGCCGGAGCACTTTGGCCTTCAGAAGCTGATGAATCCAGATCTGGAACCAGGCTTTACGTTCTAGATAGACATCGCCAAAGGGATTTGTCATTTCGCCCGGGTAAAGCGCAGTTTTGGGGCTGGTCAGTGTTACTCTGCATCGGCAGAACAGCAGCCCGCTTATCTCAGGGGAGCGCATTGCGTGAGAAATCAGGACGCTGATTTTATTGCTAATAAGCTGAATCGGATACTTGTCATCCACGCACCAGTAAACCCATTCCTCGTCGTCGATGTCCGCGAGCAAATGCAGAACCGTTCCCTTTATGTCCGATGGCGCGCTGATGTATTGAGCGCGGCTGGAATCGCCGCCGCCAAGCCCCTGATAAGGAACATGAAACACAAACGGATGATCCGGCCACAGTTGTTCGTACTTGAAAATCAAGTGCTCGGTGATAGCTCGATACCGATCGCAGGTTAGGACGATCGCCTTTATTTTATCCGCCGAACTCATATCCGAAACGTTCGATATCCACTTTAAATTTGTTTGCGATGATGTCTCTGGTTCTGGCCGTGTAATCCTCGGTGTAGTGTCGCGCGCGCGGGTTGGGCCTGCGATGCGGTAGGGTCGCAGTAACGCCGAGCTTCTGCGCGACAAAAGCCCAGTCCTCGTCGAGCCGTTCGAATTTGCCAATAAAATCGGCGAGCACGTGTCCATTTGGATCGACAAACCAATCGAGCTGATAGCGATGCGGGGAAGAATGAACGCACGTGCTGCTGCTGTACTGAATCCA
>VBQB01000247.1:0-1521 GCA_005887855.1 Verrucomicrobiota bacterium
ACCGCCTATGACCAAGCGATAGCCAACGGATTCTCAATCTTCGATAGTTCCCCCAACGGGATACGAGTGTTCCGGAAGAGATTCCGAGGCGGCAAGCAATGGTTGAAATCAGTGAATAGAACGCTCGCTCAGAAAAGCACAGACTTCAAAGACCATGGAAAAATGATTTAGTCCTCTACTATAATTCGATCTCGTCACAGGCTTTCCCTACTATGATTTTCTCAGTTCTACATCTAGTCATGGTTCTTCGTTCGCTACGGACCACGACCGCTAGTGGTGGTGATGTTCTTTTTGCTTCTGCTTATCGTTCCAGAGATTATGTTTATGGCCCGGCACTGCGCCTCTGGGTCTTATTAGTCCCGCCAGACCGATTGAAGATTCCATGTCTGGATTCAGTAGTTCCATGATCTGTTTCTATTCCGAGTCCTCCGTCCCCTCATGGTTCCCGGCCTGCGCCCTACTCCAGCTCTTAGGCTTGCTCTCGGGTCCACCTAGTTCGGAGCCGGGTGCTGTCGTTGACTACCAGAACCTCGTGCGGCCGGTGTGAACGGAGTTGCAGGTAGCCGAGTGGCGGGCCGTCGGCAAGGCGGAGAGTGTTCCCTGCCAGACCCCTGACTGTCCTGGCACGATGCGAGTCCTCGGACGCAAAGCCGTCTGTCCACTCTGCGGCATGACCTACGAACGGGAGAAGCCTCAGCGTAGCAGCCGGGTCGTCGTCGAGCTCACAGATCGAGACGTTGCAGCCATGCTGGCCCACGCGCGACGCTGCGACCCTCGCGACTTTGCGATTCTAGGATTCCTCGCCTCAGGCCTCCGGAGGAGCGAGGTTGTTGGTGGTGATGATAACTTGGTCATGCTTCCTGGGGTCCACGTTGAGGATGTTCTCCTGGACCAGCAAGGGGTGAGGGTCGTTGGCAAGGGTCAGTCTCCAGCGATACGTGAAGGGCGGGATCCCAAGCGGATCCTGCAGCCTGTCCCTCGACTGTTCCTCGAGGCTGCTTTGAGCAGAGGCTTCGAGACTGGTCCATTATTCGAAGACGTGAACACTCACCAGGTGGGCGACCTTGTGAAGGAGTACGCTCGGCTGGCAGCACTCCCCGAGTGGAAGGAGGTCCGACCTCACAGACTCAGACACTGGTATTCGAACGCGGTTCGAAAACGAATTGGCAACCAGGGACCCACAGCGCTTCTCGAATGGGCGGACACGATGAGGCACAGCCGGAAGGCCGCTCAGTCCGTCACGGTCGCGTTCTACAGCGGCGAACTGACCAGCTTCGAACGGCGCTTGCAGATCTGTCTCGCAGCCTTCCAGCCGGTACTCGAACAACTGCGAAGTCCCGCGTTCCTCGAGAGCCTACCAGCCCCAGCTCCCATCCCCATCATAGCGCCGGAGAAGATCGATATACCCTCCGTTCGAGTTCATGGGAACTCGTTTTTTTCCAAGCAGAGGACCGGCTCTGAGAGTGAAACCGTGTCAGCTGCTCCTATACTTAGAATAACTTCCAGTACTGCACCAGTCAC
>VBQB01000247.1:1545-6193 GCA_005887855.1 Verrucomicrobiota bacterium
ACTCCGGAGACTGACACGCCCGCAGCGCCCCTGGAGGATCCTCCACCCGTAGAGCTCGAGAGCACGTCACCAGCAGTCGAGCCCGTCGCTGTCTCTGAAACCGACCGGTCAGTTCCATCCGCATCCGAAACCGAACATTCAGTTCCACTGGTCAGAGCTGCTCCTCCTCCATCGAGAGTCCAGATCCAGCTCGCCTGGGAGAGCATGCGGCATCGCCAGCGGGCCCAGGCTGAGAGGCTGAGGAAGACGACTCGCTGCGCTGTCTCCGGCTGCAAGAAGAAGATCGTGGCTCACGACGAGATAGGATGGGTCTGTGAACAGCACTGTCCGACTCTCAGTTACCCGCCGCCGGACTGGCTCCCAGACGCTTAGATGTAGGCCTTTTAACGCCGGCCGGGCTTCTCAGTTAGTGTGGCTCTCTCTGCCCTGCCTTGGTAGTAACCGCGCTGCCGCCAAAGAAGGCTGATGCGATGCTGAATCAAATCAGGATCGTCTCGAAGGGCAGAACCGTGCCATAGCGCGGCAGGACCCGTCCAAGCAATCCCTCGACAGTTTTGCTCGGGGTCCTGAGAGCCACATCTTGATTCTCTGACAGTGATTCTCTGACAGAGGGTCCTCCCCCAAGGGCTCCTGAGCACGGAAACTGTTTTAACCTCACAGCACACGCGTCGCCGGTTGTCGAGGAATTGGCTTGGAAACAGAGTTTCCCACACTAATTCCTGACCACTCTCCGCGTTGGCCCCAAACCAGCGCAACCCCTTCCCTCCCGACTGAGAGAGAAGGGCATGCAACACCCGACGACCTCAAGACAGGGATCTGGCTCGGCCCCTACGACAAGGTTCAGCTCGAGCTGAAGCTTCGCAGTATAGCTGAAGCGGGCAGCGAAGCCTTTCGCCGTCTGCGCAAGCTGAAGGGCCAGTCCGATCCGGCGCCCGGGTCCTGGATCAAACGCTCCGATCTTGATCCGACCACGAGAATCTATCTTGGCCAGCTCGCTTCAGCATGGTTGGGAAGGGTTGCACGTTCGACCACCCCGCAATCAGGTGGACCCCATGAAGGGGCAGTCACCCCGGCGGTTAGCCGCACTCAAACCGTTTGGAAAAACAGTTAGAACACAAACAGATTAGCAGTCCAGAATCGAAACCTCTCGAGGGCTCTGTTTCTTCCCTCAGTCAGAAGTGCCCGTTGAAACACGATACGTGGGTCGAGGACCGCGGGATCACCAGCGCGTTTCATAGAAAGTTCTGTGCTTGCGGATGCGACTGGTGCATCAAGGATCGGCGTAACGAGGATCCCTACGTTACGAAACTGAAGACGAGCAACGTACTCGGTGTGCCAGTCGGACTGGCAAGAGCCGGAGTCGGGAGGGGCTCACCCTGACCAGTCCCGAGACAACGGCCGAGCCGACCCCCCCTCAGAAGTCACAGCTGTCCGTAGAGATCCTTGCGCCGCTCGACATAGAACAACTGGCAGAAGCGTTCAAGAAATTCGAGGAGTTCAAGTCGAGGCTGCTGAAGCCGGAGGACTATCAGAAGATCGGCGACAGGCAGTTCATCAAGAAGAGCGGCTGGCGAAAATGGGCGCTGGCCTGCGGCGTCAGTGATCGGCTGCTAAGCCAGGAGCGGGTCCCTGCAACAGGCAAGGATCCCGAGGCCGGCTTCTACTACCGTATCGTGGTCGAAGCCTACCATCCATCGACAGGGAGATCCTCGATCGGCACCGCCATCGCGTCCAGCAGGGAGAAGGATCGCTGGGCGCATGAGGAGCATGATGTCTACACTCTCTGTCACACGCGGGCCAAGAATCGGGCGATCGCTGACCTGGTAGGGGGCGGAGAAGTCAGCGCTGAAGAAGTCTCCCCGGATCCTGGAGCGGCGGAGACACAGAAGCCCGAACGCGACTGGCACCTAAAACCAGACACACCTGCTGACCAGATCCGACTGGAGCAGCTCTTTCACAACTTGTCGGTCGTCGGCGGTATCGCAATCGACCAGGAGAATCAGGAGTACGCGTTCGTCCCGGAGGCTGAGTTCAGCGCGGACGCCTCGCCGATCCGCAGCTTCCTGGAGAAGAAGATCCTGGGCCCGATGCGTGCGATGCATCTGGACAGTTTCGACTACAAGATCGACGCTTTTGATGGTAGGCTGCGGGGGGTCGTGGTCGGAGGACCCGTGGCCTCTGACCGTTTCAAGGAACTACGCGATGCTGTGGCCTGGGCGTTCGCAAAAGCTGCAGAGACCGAGCCGGCGGGAGGCACCAGCTCATGACAGCCCAGCAGCTACAGCAGCCGGTCATCGAACCGGCGAGAGAGGTTCTGTTTCCAGACGGGCTCGTGTTCTATGAATGCCCTCGTTGTCATGGCTTCTATAATTCGCGGTCGCAGGCTGAGACGAGGCTCAGCAACCGTCGCGGCAGCTACAGTTCTGAATTTCACAGGTGCCTTTCCAGACCCGACCGCGAGACCGGAGGATCCTCCAAGTGACAGTGACCGCGTCGAGCTGTCCCATCTGCCTCCAGGAGCTGGGTGAGATCTCGGCTGAGGGCTTAGAGAATCACAAGGCCTACTGTCGCGCCAGAGAAACCGAGGAAGTCACACACCGGAAACAAGTCGCGGACATTCTCTGCCTGACCGAGCCTTACAGCTTCGACGATGTCGCCAGAGTCCTGGGAACAACAATCAAGAACGATACGACGACCAAGACGATCCTCTTCGTGGGTATGTTGCTAACGTACACGGACGAGGAACAGATCAACATTCTGATGGCTGCCGAGTCAGCGGCTGGCAAATCGTACCTTGTCCTCGAGGTAGCCGACTACTTCCCCAAGGACGACGTTCTCAAGCTCGGAGGCGCCAGCCCCACCAGCTTCATGCACGAGGCCAGCACCGGCAAACTGGCAACCTGGAACGAGGAGTCCAAGGAGACTCTGGTCAACCTGGAGCGGAAGATAGTGATCCTCCTCGATCAGCCCCACGACCTTCTCCTGCAGAAGCTGCGTGCCTTCCTCTCCCACGACGAGAAGGAGATCGTCTACAAGATAACCGACCGGTCACAGAAGTCCGGACTCCGGACTCGGACCATTCGGATACGCGGCTTCTCCACGTGGGTATTCTGCAGCGCCGCTCTCAACTATGACCAGCAGGAGAGAACGCGGAATCTACAGCTGTCCCCGGACACAAACCTGGAGAAGGTCAAGTCGGCGGCATGGCTGCTGCTGGACCGACAGTCTGACAGGGCAAAGTACCGGGCCGGAATGGCGGCCAACAAGGACAGAGAGAAACTGCGAGCCCTCGTCCTGGACTTGAAACAGTCAGGCGTCAAGGACGTTACCATCCCCGACTCGTTGAAGCAGGAGATCCACAGGCAGTGGGAGGACACTCACCAAAGAATGGTACCCAGGCACGTGCGAGATCTGGGACGATTCCTCTCTCTTGTGAAAGCAAGAGCCCTGCTGAACTGGCGACTTCGAACACGAGAAGATGACAGCATAGTCGCCACGGAAGAGGATTACACGGATGCGTGGAAGCTCTACTCGAAAGTGTCAGTCGCCAACGAGCTGGGAATAGCGCCCCAAGTCTACAGGATCTTCGAAGACGTCATCGCCAAGATCGGCGCTCTAGACCACGGCGTCACAAAGAGAGAGATCCTTACAGAATACCACGCTGTCTACGGCCGGGCGCTGCAGCCGAAGAGCCTCGAGAAAGACGTGCTTCCATGCCTGGAAGCCTCGGGGCTTGTCAGCGAACAGAAGATCTCTGGAAGCGAGACGATGTACTACCCCCACCCCCTTGGGGGTCACCTAACGGAGGTAATACGGGACACGAAGGGAACCGACCCCTCGGGGGGTGGGGGTAACGCTCCAAACCATAGCGGCGGAGCCGTGGAGGCAGCCTGAGCATGCCCTGGCACCGGGACGACAGTCTCACCGGCTGGCCCGGACCCTTCCAGCCAGCAGTCCAGTGCCCAGCCTGCGGGTCCCGGGAGATCAGCCTCGGCTGCCCCTACCAGGACTGCGACAGTTGTCCAGACGTGGAAGCCTCCTCCTGCAACAAATGCGGTGCCGGCTGGGGAGGCGCCGATTACTGGGTCCAGCCCTCCCGCATGATTCCAGAGTCAAAGTGGGAGTGGCGGAGTGGAAGAGACACGTCTGAGAACAAGGCGACAACAAAGTGTCAGCGATGCGGCGTCCAGCTGATCGGAGGAATGCTGACTCAGCACCATGAGAAAATGGAGCGAAACGAACTGGCAGGGTTACGGATCTTTGCCGGAGGTGTCACGACGTTGTTCATCACACAGAGCGGAGGCGTATCCCTAGAGGGGCTTTCTACCATACACAAGCGTGCTCGAGAAGGGTGAGACGCCGGCAAAGGTTCAGGACACGTTCTCTAAACTGGACACTCTCTCCTCCAGGCAGATACTAGGCATGAAGCCAGAGTGATCTAATGTCGACGCGAGACTTCCCGGGCCTTCTCTGTTATCTGCTGAGACGCGCAACCCGGTTCTTCAAGCCGGACCCGTGAGCTGAGCTGACACTCTACCGGTTCGCCTGGTCCAGCTTCTGCGGCTACCCGCTGCAGATCCGGGTTCTGTCAAGTTAACGGTTGCCGGTGCCGACTGTAAAATTTCGGTTGCTGACAGTTTTAAATTTG
>VBQB01000248.1 GCA_005887855.1 Verrucomicrobiota bacterium
TTTTCGCCGGAGCAGAGATGAAAACGCCTAACCAGGCGCTGCAGCCAACGGCTCAGACGGCGTTGTTTTTTTATGTCCAGCGTAGCTAGTGTGCCGATGGGTGTTGCCACTTGCGTTCGCCTGAGCCGTGGCTGAGCTTGTGTCTCGTTAGATGATAATAAGACTGGAGCGGTTTGGAATGGACCGCTTGCCGCTACAAGTTCTTGGCGGCTCATGTGCTCTTCCCGGTTCGGGATGGTACGAGGATCGCGTCGCGCATTCCGTGCAAAAACTTCTTGTCTGCTGGAGCAATCGTGGCTAAGGCGCCGCGCAATTTGACCCGATCTTGCTCGACAAAGAAATACGGACAAAGACGCACCCGACCTTTCATCGTTTTTAATTCTCCGGATTCGGGATCCCAATATCGATGGTCGAACAGGCGGCCTTTGTGGAAACGCTGCAAAATTGTGGGTGACGACTCAAAACTCGCGAGCGCATGGTCAATCCTGCGTTGCCATTCCGCGTGCGGTAGATCGGCGCCAAGCGCGATGCCGCGGCTACCCCAGCCGAGGGGCGAAAATCCGCTGATCTTCAAAAGAAGATCTCGATCTTTTTGGCTGAACCTGGCTGCTTCGCGCCAATCGTGGATTTCCAGCCGCGGAATGACAGCATGTTGCGGTAAGGGCGTCGGATCAAGCAGCCAGGAGTATGGAATCACTTCCTGTAATTTGATGAAGTATTTGTCGCCCAGTTCGCGCCGCCAAAACTCTCGCAGCGGCTGCATCCAAAAAAGCGCAAACCACATTTTCTCTTCGAGATACGGTTTGATGGGCGGTGTGATCGTGATCCGGCCTTCCGCATTCGCACGCAACGTGTTTTCGATTTTTGGAATGTTCGGTAGATCAAACAGTTCGAAGAAGCGATAAACGGTGCGTCCATTTTGCGGCTCGTAACTTTCGGCCGGGATCACGCGCCAATCGAATTCAGGATGTCGATCTTTCAAGCGGGCGGCGATCCATTCCATTTCCGGTCGATAAGTTGCCGCCTCCTGCGAAATCACGATGTCAGCACCGTTTGGCAGCACGCTGCCAAATCCTTCAAGCATCCCGTCGGCGCGGCCGATGATTTCTTTGTCGAAGGCGGAATACGTTTGGTTGAGCCACGCAGTTAAGCCAATGCCACCGGGAACGGAATCGATCTCCGCGATGACGTAGCCATCTTCCGTAAGAATGAGATCCGGACGAATAACGGCTGGCAGATCGTCACGAATTTCTTTGCGCCGCGAGAATTCGATCAGCTCCGCCGGTTTGCCCGCATCGAGATGGCGGGCGACCCATGCCGGCTGTTTGCCCTTGATACTGAGCTGGTAGAGCTGGTTGCAAGCGCGTTGAAAAACAAAGAGGCGATGTCCAAGCTGTTCCAGATCGGCGACAAATTTCTTCTCGATTGGAAACGCCTCGGGCGAAATGAGCCAATCTTTTTCCGCGAAGAGCCCTTCTTTTGGAAAGGCGTCGCGAATCGCAGCAAGTCTGTCGGATTGTACGAGCATCGAGTTGCGCAGACTTTCAACTCTCAACACTCAACTCTCAACTCTCGATCATCGCCCCGAGGCCATGCGTTTCAACGCAAGTTTGACCAGTTCTTCCGCCGGTTTCGCTTCGCCTTTTTCCTGCAACTCGCGCACTGCCTTATGTGCGTCGACTTGTTTGTAACCTAGCGCGATCAAGGCGAGGACCGCTTCGTTCGCCTGTTCCTGCTCGGGCGTAGGCGCGTGTGTTGCGCTCGCTGCTTCCCACGCTGCAGCTACACCAAGTTTGTCTTTCAATTCGAGAACGATCCGTTCAGCTGTTTTTTTCCCAAGGCCGCTGATTTTCGAAAGTGACGCAACATCAGAATTTACCACCGCGGCCTTGAAATTGTTCACGCTCATTCCACTAAGGACTGCCAGCGCGAGCTTCGGTCCAATCCCGCTCACGTTATTGACCAGCAATCGAAAAAGATCGCGCTCAGGCGCGGTCATGAATCCGTAAAGAATGTGTGCATCTTCCCGCACGTGCAGATGGGTGAGGACGCGCACCATCTGGCCAGGCGTGGGAAGTTTGTCGTAGCTCGAAAGCGGAATAAAAACTTCATAGCCGACGCCGCCAACATTGACAATTGCCTGCGTCGGTAAGGCGCTCACGAGTTTGCCGTCGAGAAAGGTAATCATGGGATCGTTACAAGGTTACAACGTTAAATCGTCGAGTCGTCAAATTTGGTCACTCGGGTTTGAGAACGAGTGTAAGATCGACACGTTTACCTTTGACGATGTTGAAGCCGCGGGCTGAAAACATTTTCCAGTTTTCAGGATGCTCCGCGAAGAGCGTCCCGGCCATTGGAGTCGGCAGAACCACAAAGAGCATTCCCGATCCCGCCATGAACTCCGCAGCGCGACGCTTGTTCGTTGTCGCCAGGAAACCGTGCACGCGGCTGCGAAAATACCAGACAAGGCTTGGTTCCTCGAAATCGACCGAAGCAAATTGCATGTCCGGTTGCAGATAGATTCGCGATTGCTGGAAAAGCGCTTTCGCCGGAAACAATCCAGCGATTAGCGGCGGAGCGATCAGTGCGATCGCAAGGTACAAGGCGATTGTTGCGATGGCGATGGCCTTGAACACGGATCGACTGCTTTCAGCTATCGGTTCAACTTGAACGGTGCGCACGTTCGACGGCTTTAAGCTGTCGAGTTCTCTGGCGGCCGAGCGTTCCTGTCGCGACCAATGGCGGGCAAGCAAAAGCGCAAGCAACGGAAACGCCGGCAGGGTGTAATGAGGCAGCTTGGTTTTGACGAGCGTGAAGATGATGAAAATGATCGCCACACCCGCGATAAGATAATTGTCGATCTCATCCCGGCGTCGCCACAAGTTCTTCGTCAACCAGGGAAGTTTGATCGACCACGGGAAAAAACCGATAAAGATTGTTACGAAATAAAATGGCAGCAGGAGGAGATAGATCCCGAACGAATTCGCGCCGTGACCTTCCATCGAGGCAAACGAACGGCCAACGACATGTCGACCGATTCCCACAACGAAGAATTGTCCATGCGTTCGAAGCAGCGCCGGAATTCCCCAAAGGGCAACGATGGTGAGAGTAAGGAGAATGCCACGCGCAAATTTGAATTGCCGGGCCAGTTGAGCATTGGGAATAAAAAACATTGTCGTTCCAACTGTCAGCAGCGGCGTCCAGCCGATGGGACCTTTGGCAAGGAATGCGAATGCCAGTGAGCAATAGAATACCCACCACCAAAAGAATGTTTGATGTTTGAGGTTTGATGTTTGATTCGCCGGTGAAAGTCGGTCCCGCAACAGTTCGTAACCGCTCCAGTGGGCAAGCGTGACAAATAAGACCAGCCACATATCTGCCACGGCAGCCTTGGCGTGAAGAAATGTCTGCAACGAAAACGTGAAAATGATTGCAGCCCACCATGCCGTCTTGGTTCCGCCAATTCGCGAACCCCAGCCGAAGATCGACAATGCAATGAATGCAGCCGCAACGGTGGATGGAAAGCGCGCCGCGAAATCGTTCGCGCCAAAAATCTTGTAACTCGTAACTTGCGCCCAGTAGGTGAGGGGAGGCTTGTCAAGACGAAACTGGTTGTTGAAGTGCGGAACAATGTAATCGCTGCGTTCGATCATCTCTCGCGATGCTTCGGCAAATCGCGGCTCGTCGCGATCGATCAGCGGCAAATTCCACGTGCCGGCCACATGGAAGAGGATCAAATCTGACGGGAACTTATTTGTGAAGGCAAAGTCTGTTTTTTATTGGCTAATCGGGATTGTAATGGCGGCGATCGTTATCGCGGCAGCGTTCCATTTCGATTACACCATGCAAAATTTTATTGCGCAACATCAGGGCCGATTGGCGAACAAGGTCATGCACAAGATCAGCCACTTCGGTGATTGGCCGGAGCATTTTGCACTCGGGCTTGTTTTGGCCAGCATCGCTTGGTGGCGTGGCAGCAAGAAATGGAAACGTGTTTTTCTTGCAATGTTGATTGCCTTGGCGCTCGCCGGCGTGGCCGGGCACGTAATCAAGCGTGCCACAGGCCGTGCAAGACCCTCTGTGAAGTTGGAAGAAGTCTGGAACGCCCCCCACCTTGGTTCAAAATTTCATGCGTTCCCGTCAGGTCACGTCGGGGCATCCAGCGCGTTTTTCGCCGTCTTATTTTTTGCGAACTGGCGGATCGGTCTCGCCTGTCTGCCCATCCCACTTGCGATCGGTCTCTCGCGCATGTACGTCGGGGCACATTATTTATCGGATGTCGTTTGCGCTGCGCTGCTCGGCGTACTGTCCGCCTTCGTCGTCACGCATTTTTTTGTTGTTTCGGCCTGGACCAAAACGAACAGCGAAATAGCGTAGAGGCGGCTGTGTCCGCCGCCTGATTATGAAATGTGGGAGGGAGGCAAAACAAAAAGCCGCCACGCCGGTAAAGCGTCACGGCCTTTTTGCTGTTGTAACCGAGATCGCCGAGCTCGGACCGCGATCAACGACCGGCCTCAGGCGAGCTACAGAGTCTATTATTTATCAACGACTGTTCGCGGCGCTGGCTTGTTTACTTCAAGCTGGGCGCTCACCTTTTGGATTTGCGCTGCCTGCTCTTCAAGACGCGCGGTGAGGGCTTGGATTTCTTTCTGCTGTTGCGCGACCGTAGCCTGGAAGTCGTTCGTTAACTTCTCCACTTTGCAGTGTTCTTTGAGGAACTCGTTAAGCAACATGGCATTGACCGCCGTGTATCGCACGCTCTCAATTTGGCCCTTCCCATCGCGGATAGCCAGGTTGGGATCCACGTTGGCCACGTCCTCGGCGACTAGACCGTACTCGAGACCCTGTGTTGGATCGATCTCCTTCTTGTAGCAGTAGGTGACTGGT
>VBQB01000249.1 GCA_005887855.1 Verrucomicrobiota bacterium
CCCATGCGGCAAAGTGGCCTTATTGACGATCGTTAACTGGATATTGAACAAGATGTCCTAAAGCGCCTCTGTCGTTCGTCATATTATTGAAGTTGAACTTACAAGACTGTGTGCCCTGTATGTATGACAAATTATTTGATGCTGATTAGAGCCAGCACAACTTCAACCAGCGGGCTGGCCGCGTTTGCCGTGAAGAAATTCTTTTCTAGACCCAACCGAAATCATCAAAAAGAAACCAGAGGAAAACAAAATGAAACTAAAAGAGACGACAAGAAGGAGAGAAACAATGACCGATCACAAGACCGGAACACGTAAAGAAACGGAAGGTGGACGTCTCGCAATGAAGACACCCCCGATCGTGTCGCCGGAAGAGTGGGAAGCTGCGCGCCAGCAACTCCTGGTGAAGGAGAAGGAGTTGACCCGCGCGCGTGACGCGCTTGCCGCCGAGCGTCGGCGGATGCCGTGGCTGGCCGTGGAGAAGGAGTACGAGTTCGACGGGCCCAAGGGCAAGGCGAGCCTGCTCGACCTGTTCGACGGCCGCCGTCAGTTGATCGTCTACCGCGCCTTCTTCGAGCCGGGCGTGTCCGGCTGGCCCGAGCATGCCTGCATCGGCTGCTCCATGCTGGCCGACCAAGTCGCCCACGTCGCCCATCTGAACGCCCGCGACACCACTCTCGCCTTTGTCTCGCGCGCGCCGCAGACGGACATCGAGCGCTTGAAGGCGCGGATGGGCTGGGAGATGCCATGGCACACCATCACGGACGACTTCGACACCGACTTCGGCGTGGACGAGTGGCACGGCACGAACGCGTTCATCCGCGAGGGCGACAGCGTGTTCCGCACCTACTTCATCAACAACCGCGGCGACAAGGCGATGGGGAGCACCTGGAGCTACCTCGACCTGACTGCGCTCGGGCGCCAAGAGGAGTGGGAGGACTCGCCCGAGGGCTACCCTCAGACCCTACCGTACGAGTGGTGGAACTGGCACGATGAATACGGCGACGCCCAGCCGTCCGAGGAGTGGAGCGCCCAAGTCGAGCGCGGAATTCGGGCTGGGCAAGGACGGCGACGGCGACGCTCGTGATCGCTCACTTCGCAGGCGTGCCAGTGGAGGAGATCCTGCCGGGGCTGGTGAGCGGGGTGGGCGCCGGGCTCCTACTGGCCCGTCGGAATGTATTGGAGCGTGTACGAGAATCGCAGACAGAGCAGAGCGAAAACATCAAACAAACGAAATTGAGGAGAACAAAATGAAAACCGAGACATTGGAACCGAAAACAGACAAGAGCGAAGTGAATCCTTCCAAAGTAGTGTCAGAAGCTGAGTGGCTGGTCGCGCGCAGGGATCTGCTGACGCGAGAGAAGGAACTAACGCGGTTGCGCGATGAAGTAAGCCGCCATCGGCGGGAGCTGCCATGGGTTAAGGTCGATAAAGAATACGTTTTCGACGGACCGAATGGTAAAGAAACGCTGGCCGATCTTTTCGACGGTCGCAGTCAACTGATCGTCTATCATTTCATGCTGGGTCCGGGGTGGGATGAGGGTTGCAAGAGCTGCTCTTACCTGGCGGACCATTTTGACGGCGCCAACTGGCACCTTCCGCATCGCGACGTGACCTTTGTAGTTGTCTCTCGCGCGCCGCTGTCCGAGATCGAACGGTTTAGGAAACGCATGGCCTGGCGCTTCAAATGGGTCTCGTCACATGGAAGCGATTTCAATTTCGATTATCACGTCTCAGCCACTAAGGATGAGCAGACGAAAGGCAAGATGTATTACAACTACTCAACGCAGGAAGTCATCAGCGATGAATTGCCCGGCCTGAGCGTGTTTTATAAAGATGAAAACGGCGACGTCTTTCACACGTATTCCACATACGCGCGTGGGCTCGATATTCTGGTCGGGGCCTACAATTTCCTCGATCTTGCTCCGAAAGGCCGCAACGAAAATCCGGACGCAACCATGGATTGGGTGCGGCGTCACGACGAATATTGAGCGGCGTACAAAAGACGGAGCAAGAGATGAATCGCGTCACTCATTTCGAAATTTATACCGACGATCCAGAAGCGGTGCAGCCATTTTACCAGGACGTATTCGGCTGGAAGTTCAACAAATTCGAAGGCGGCCCAATCGAATACTGGCTGGTCACGACGGGCGACGATAAAGATCCGGGAATCAACGGCGGCATTACTTGTCCGCGCGAAGGGCAAAGCCCCGGAACACTGAACACGATTTCCGTTTCATCACTTGATCAGACAATCAAAGAGATTGAAAAACGCGGCGGGAAAATCTCCGTTCCGAAAATGGGGATTCCGAAAATCGGTTGGCTCGCGTACGCGGAAGATCCGTCCGGCAATGTTTTTGGAATCATAGAGCCGGATACAAACGCCAGATAATCAAACGACCACGTCAGCGACACAGAACTGCAGCGAAAGGAGTAAAAATCATGTCAGCAAGCACGATCCGTCTTCACCGAGTGCTCCGGGCAACGCCGGACAAAGTTTATCGGGCCTTTCTCGATCCCGAAGCGATGGCCAAATGGCTGCCGCCAAACGGATTCACCGGCAAGGTTCATCACATGGACGCCAAAGTTGGCGGCAGTTACAAAATGTCATTTACAAACTTCACGACGGGCAAGAGTCATTCCTTCGGCGGAACGTATGTCGAACTGACGCCGCATGAATGCCTTCGCTACACGGACAAATTTGACGATCCAAACTTGCCCGGCGAAATCCAGACGACGATCACGCTGAAAAAAGTCTCGTGCGGAACGGAACTGAACATCGTGCAGGAAGGCGTGCCCGATGTCATTCCCGCCGAAGCGTGCTATCTCGGCTGGCAGGAATCGCTGACGCTATTAGCGAAACTCGTCGAGGCTGAAATTCCCGATCAACAGTGAAAATCTCTGTGAAGATTCCGTTTACCGGCGGCTGTTCGTGCGGCGCGATTCGTTATGAATGCACAGCCGAACCAATCATGATGTTCAAATGCCATTGTCGCGACTGCCAGCAAGGGACTGGCAGCGGATTCGCTCCAGGAATGTTGCTGCCGCGAGCGGCATTTCGATTAACACGCGGACAATTGCGCTACCATTTCACGCCGAGCATCAGGCGGGGGAAGCACAAACGCGGTTTTTGTCCCGAATGCGGGTCCCGAATTACGGGAGGCGAATTTGAAGGAGGGGAATCGCAGTTTGTGGGAATCCTGGCTGGCAGCCTCGACGATCCGAGTTGGTTTCATCCGCAGATGGATATTTTCGTTTCGGACGCTCAACCGTGGGACCAAATGGATCCCGCGATTCCGAAATTCAAGCAATACCCGCCAACGCCAACAAAGGAGTAAAATCATATGGAAAAAATTACGCCATGTTTATGGTTCGACGATCAAGCGGAAGAGGCGGCCAAGTTTTATACCTCCATTTTCAAAAACTCGAATATCGGGAAAATTGCCCGCTATGACAAAGCGGGAGAAAAGGCCGCCGGACGACCAGCTGGATGGGTAATGACTATTGAATTCCAACTTGAGGGACAGGAATTCGTGGCGCTGAACGGCGGCCCGCACTTCAAATTCACCGAAGCCATTTCGTTTGTTGTGAACTGCCAGACGCAGGAAGAAATCGATTATTATTGGAAGAAGCTTTCCGAAGGAGGCAACGAGGTGCAGTGTGGCTGGCTCAAGGACAAATTCGGACTCTCATGGCAGATCGTACCCACGGTTTTGGGTGA
>VBQB01000205.1 GCA_005887855.1 Verrucomicrobiota bacterium
CGGGGCGTTGTGCACCCGTCGGGTCAATATCGCTTTCGCCGCACTCGAGAATTCATCAACCGCAGCAGCGTCGGAAGTGCCATGCATGCTTTCGAGGACCTGCAGCAAGCCCCACCCCTGACCTTGATAACGCTCCGTGTGGAGAACGCCTTCGCCTTTAAAGTTTACATAATCGACAAGGGCGTAGCACCCATGCGGAGTTCTTGCCAGCCGCTCGAACTGCTGCTGTACGTTGGCTCGATCAGCCGGCGCCGCTTCGGCGAGCATTTTAGGCAAAGCACCCTCCAACCGGGCAATAAGGAATTCAGCCTGAAGATCGATCGTATCGACGAGAAACTGGCGTAATTGGTTCATTTCTACTGTGTGTTGCGCTCGAGAAAACTCCGCGCGCGAGTTCCACGGACATGACTGTTCAACGCCACGCAAGAGCAATGTTGGCAATTTCGCGCCGCGTTTCGAGATGAAACTTACAACTTTGGGAAAACTTTCTTCAAACGGGCCGCGCCGCCCCTTGGGATACCAGATGAAATGGCCGATGCCTAGCGACGCAAAGTCTTCACCTTGATTCCATGCGGTGAGCCCGGAAATGGTTCCGTTGCACTCGTTTTGCCAGATTTTTTTCCCGATCCTCTGCGCGTCAGCATGCGAGAGAGTGATTGCGTTGGATAGGTGCGGCCAGAGAGCAATCGTCCAGCTAATAAGCAATAGGACCAAAAGAGAATGGCCTCTAAATGGCCAGTGCTGCTGTTTTCTTGACGAGCGGCATTTATCCATTAGCGTGCGGGTTTCTGCGGCGATTAACTTAACTAAACCCGTCGCGGGAACCACGACCTTATGAAGCATCTTATTGTTATTGTCAGCGCATCCTTACTTGCATTGCCGTTGTTTGGGCAAGAGAAATCACAATCACCACAACTCAAAGACCAGAAGGACAAGGTCAGCTACAGCATCGGCATGAATATCGGATTCAATCTGAGCAAGCAAAAGGTGGACATTAATCCCGACATTCTCGCTGCCGGCATCAAAGACGCCATTGCTGGTAAACCGCAACTAACACAAGACCAAGTCAAGGACGTCATGGCGCAATTTGAGAAAGACATGGAACAAAAACAGAAGCAAGCCGGAGAGAAAAACAAGACCGAAGGCGCGAAGTTCCTCGAAGACAACAAAAAGAAACCCGGGGTAAAAACGACTGCCAGCGGATTAGAATACAAAGTCGAGAAAGAGGGAACGGGAGCGCAGCCCAAACCGACCGACATGGTGACGGTGAATTATCGCGGCACCCTGATGGACGGCACCGAGTTCGACAGTTCATACAAGCGCGGGCAGCCCGCCACCTTTCCAGTCAACGGCGTCATCAAAGGATGGACGGAAGCGCTTCAGCTGATGAAAGTTGGATCAAAATATCAGGTGGTTGTGCCCTCGAATCTTGCATATGGCGAACGGTCCGTGAGTCCTGAGATCGGCCCCAACGCGACTCTGATTTTCGAGGTAGAACTGCTGGACGCTAAGCCGCCTCCTACGCCTGCTCCGCAGGGTGCGCCGAAAACGAGTCCGGCGGCTGCGCCAAAAGCTCCGCCGTCGCCGAAGTAATTCGGTTTGGCTGCCAAACCCGCGCGAAGCTCAGGATTCGTGCCCGATCAACGCGCCAGTTTAATCCACTTGGCCGCGGGTCAGCGGGAGGCAATCAATGTGCCGCCGCCGTTTGCCAATGCATTCGCGGCGCGTCGCCCCATAAATCTTCAAGGCTGTAGAAAGCGCGCTTGTCTCGGTGAAAAATGTGGACAACCACTTGCAGGAAATCGAGCACCATCCATTGGCTGGCGGGAAATCCATCGACAGCGACGGGCCGAACCGAATGATCCTCTCTCAATCGCGTTTCGAGTTCGTTTGCGATCGCTTTCAGCTGAGGCTCGGAGGTGCCGGAGCAAATCACAAAAAAATCTGTAAACGTCGAGATGCCGCGCAAATCCAGCACAACGATGTTTTCCGCCTTTTTGTTCGAGGCGAGTTCCGCGCAGGTAGTTGCTAGGTTTTCTGGGGTTATTTCGGTTGCTCCAGGTAGAGTTTCTCGCGACGGATAATTTCTTCCACCGCTGGCGGTACGAGATAGCGAATAGACCGGCCGGAAGCAACTCGCGTCCTTATTTCCGTCGCCGAGATGTCGATTTTCCGATCAATGACGGGATAAGAGCTGGTAGGTGGCTGACCTTTGCGATCGAGAATAACGAAATTGACCATTTCTTCCAGTTCGTCAAAACGATGCCATTTTTTTAGCGTCTGCACGTTATCTTCGCCGATCAAGCAGTAGATCGCCGTATGCTTGTGGCCTTGCCGTACTTCCTCAACGGTATCGATTGTGTACGAAGGTGGGGGCCGACGCAGCTCGCAATCGTCCACCACAAACTTCGGCTCGCCTTTAATCGCTGCCCGCAACATTGCCAATCGTAGTTCGCCGCTCGCAACGGGAGCGGTCTTCTTGAGAGGGGAAATCGATGCCGGTACAAAGATTATCTCGTCGAGGCCCAGCGTCTCGAGAGCGTCGCGAGCAAGAATCAAATGCGCATGATGAACCGGATCGAACGTTCCGCCATAAATGCCGATCTTTTTCAACGCCCAACGCTCAACGCGCAACCCGGCTTCGGCAAGTCTTTGGCGCGAAGGCGCTCGCAATCAGAGCCGTTGAATATTGAGCCTTGAGCATTAATCTGTGCGGCTCATGAAGAACGATTCCGTGGGTCAACTCATTATGATCGGTGTTCCGGGCAAGGAACTGGACGTCGAGACTGCGCAGTTATTTCGGCGGGTGCAACCAGGGGCGTTCATTCTTTTCGGCCGCAACCTCGAAAACGCCGCGCAACTGCGAAGGCTTATCGACGATTTGCGCGACGTGAGCGAGATCGAACCGATCATTACCGTCGATCAGGAAGGCGGTCGCGTTTCGCGATTACGCCGGATCGGCAGCGAACCGCCAAATGCACAACAACTGCGCGAGAAGCACGATGTAAATCTGATCAGGTGCCACGGTGACATTACAGGGCGTTTGCTGCGTCTTTTCGGGTTCAATTTGGATTTGTGTCCAGTTCTCGACATTTCAGTTAACGACGAGGCTGAAAATTCCTTACGCGGCCGTTGCTACGGTAGAACTGTCGAAGAGGTCATTCGAAATGCCAGCGCATTCAACGAAGCGATGAGAGAGCAAGGGATCGCGAGCTGCGGCAAACATTTCCCCGGTTACTCCGCTGCAACGTCAGATGCTCATTACCAGTTGCCGCGGATCGATCGCAGTCGCGAAGAGTTGGATCAAAACGAGTTGGCCGTTTTCCGACAGTTCGCAAATGACGTAGACAGCATGATGATTTGTCACGGGTGGTATCCATGCTTCGAAACGGAGAAAACGCCGGCGAGCCTTTCGCGGCGTGTGACCACCGATCTGCTGCGCGGCGAACTTGGCTTCAACGGCTTGGCTATGACCGACGATCTCGATATGGGTGCAATCCTCACCGGCTACACGCTGGAAGATACAATTCGCCTCGCCGTTACGGCAGGCAATGACCTCGTTATGATTTGCCACCGGATTCCCGAGATCAACAATGTGCGGCGAATTTTAGGAACATTGCCCGCCGATCAAATCGATCGCGCGCTCGCGAGTGTGGCGCACTTCAAGAAAAATCTTACGCCACCTGAAGAATTTTCAGAACGTGCTTTTCAAAAGGTCGATCGTGAAGTCTGCGATCTTCGAGTCGATGTCTTAGGGGAAGAACGCGCCAAAGTGCGTGACGCACAAAGCCGACCAGTTTCGCCGGTGGAGATGTTCTAATCTGGCGACTGAACGCAGCGCGTTACGGCGCCTTCCAGATATCCGTTGAACGCGACGCTCGTGTGCTCGCCGGCGAAGAACATGTTCCCCACCGGCTTGGCCACAAAATTTGCGAGCGTCGAATACTGCCCCGGCTTGTAGCAAGTGTAAGAGCCGCGAACGAACGGAGAGCTGGGCCAATGTTGGCGGACGGCCTGTTTGGTAAAAGAGTCGAGCGTTCCGGGATAGATTTGATCGACTTGGGAAATGAAATTCGTCGCGCGTTCCTGGAGCGAACCTTCATTGAGATGAAGCCCAAGGTCGCCTCCCGCAAAATTTGTCAGGATGGCATGAGTGCCCGGCTGTCCGCGGCTCGTTTCCCAGCAGCATTGGAAACCAAGGTCGGTGAAGTGTAGCCGGTGCTCCGTGTGTCGAAGCGCGGTTCGCCTACGCTCGATTCCTCCCACACGCGCCGCGAACAGCCAGCGATGAGCTTGGCATTGGTGCCATAGCCCAATTCGTGGATCGCCTTTCGTTTCGCGCCGGGCAGATCCACGTCCATTCTTAATTCCCGCAAAATAGTGAAGGGAAGCGCGAGTACAAGAATCTCGGCCTTAATGTCAGTGCTTGCATTATCGCGCCGGACCGTGAGACAAAACCGGCTTCCTTCACTCGCGATCGCTTCCAAGTGCGTATCGAGTTCCACGTCGCGCTGGAGCCGTTGAGCCAGCCGGGTCGGCACGCTGTCGTTTCCCTCCGCAATATGAAAGCGCTCGTCGCTGTCGCCGAAGAGATGAAATTCATCGGCGGCCGATTCTTCGCCGATTTCAAGCAGAAGATTGAGCGCGCTTTGTTGATCGATCTCGAGACCATACTCGCCTACGTAGGCCGCGCGGAGTACCTTGGTGATCAGCCCGGTCACGCCCCGTTTCTCGAACCATTCCCTCATGTTGAGCCGATCTACCTCGCGCCCATGTGGCGAGTCATAACTGATCTTGCCGTGGACTTTCATCTGCTCGAGATCGCTAGTGATCGCCTGCGCCACAGGCCGGAACATGTCGATGAAATCCGTGTCCGAGGGGATCAACCGGTTCTCGAAAAAATAGCAATGGCCGTTTGGCCCGTTGTCGTAAAAGAGATCCTTCACGGTCAGCGCGAGTTCTTTGGCCAGGCGTCGCAACTCTTTATGGTGAGTATCGATTGTATTCGCCACCTAGTTCGGTGAGCTGGTTGTCGGGAAAAAAATCGCGCAGGCTAAACATGCGCCCGCCGACGCGTGTGCTGGCCTCGATGACGCGCGCGATGATTCCGTGCTGCTGGAGACGGTAAGCGCAGGTCAAGCCGGCCGTTCCCGCACCGACGATGACCACCTTCGGAGATTGGACGGCGGCCCAAGTGCGCGGCGTAAAGATCGGGGCGAGGGTCGCGCCAGCCGCCATGGTCGCCGCAGTTCGCAGAAAGTGACGGCGGCTCCAAGCGGCTTCCTCGATCCGCTCGAGCCCTTCAGCAGTGCTTGTATTTGTTCTCTCAAAGCGCGCGGAGATGCGGAGAGCGCGCTGGACATCCTTAAAAATCGGGGTGCGCGCCATAAGGGGGAACGCGCTCTAGTTAAGTCGAAACAGAAAGGCGAATCAAGCCTTCTCGCGCTTTGGGCTGTTAACGGGAACGTCGAACGCGGCAAACGTCCGTCGGTCAGTTCTACTCAGTACGCGGCTTGACCCTTTTTGCCAATCCAACATATCCTGCGCTTTTGTTGGTCGGCAGAACGGCCGGTCGCCAATTCGAATCGAAGTCGCGTTGTGAATCTAAACGAACAAAATCGGGCCGAACTCACCGTTCGTGGCCTGATTATCGGAACCATCATCACGCTGGTCTTGACCGCGGCCAATGTGTACTGCGGCCTTAAGGCGGGTCTCACTTTTTCTACGTCGATTCCGGCGGCGGTGATTTCGATGGCGATTCTACGCGGGTTTCGAGGTGCGACGATCCAGGAGAACAACATCGTGCAGACGGTGGCGTCGGCGGCAGGCACGCTGTCGTCGATCATTTTCGTCTTGCCCGGTCTGATCATGATCGGCTGGTGGACTGAGTTTCCCTTCTGGATCTCGTTGGCGATTTGTGCACTCGGCGGAATTCTCGGCGTGATGTATTCAATTCCGTTGCGACGCGCCTTGGTCACGACATCGGACCTGCCCTATCCGGAAGGCGTTGCGTGCGCAGAAGTTTTGAAAGTCGGCAGTGGTGGCGAAGCCAAGGACGCTTCCGATATCGAGCACGGGCGCGCCGGTCTGCTTGCGGTTGTGTGGGGATCGATCGTTGCTGCGGTGTTCGCGATTATTGTCGCAACACAAATTTTCGCGGCAGACGTCGCCCAAACTTTCCGAATTGGCAAGCGCGGTGCCGTGAGCGGTTACGATTTCTCATTGTCATTCTTGCTGTTCGGGATCGGGCACTTGGTTGGTCTCTCAGTTGGTCTCGCCATGCTCGTCGGGGCGATAATTGGTTGGGGCTGGGGCGTGCCTCACTATTCGGCGATTGCTGGTGATCTCACGACGGCGGCTGCGACGCTCGCGCAAAAAACTTGGAGCACGAAAGTCCGTTTTCTTGGCGCCGGCGCGATTGGCGTTTCAGCGATCTGGACGTTGCTCAAACTGGTGAAGCCTGTTGCCAGCGGGCTCGCTGGCGCAATGGCGGCATCGCGCGCGCGCAAGGCCGGCAAAGCAGACACGCTGCCGATCACCGAGCGCGACATTCCCATCGGCATCGTCGGTTTGGTCACGTTAGTTTGCATGTTGCCGATCGCGTGGTTGCTCGGCTATTTCGGCAACACCAGCGGCCTCGGTGCGCATCTCCCAACGCTCATCATCGGCGGCGTTGCTTATGTCGTGCTTATGAGCTTCTTCGTTTCAGCGGTGTGCGGTTACATGGCGGGACTGATCGGTTCGTCCAACAGTCCGCTCTCGGGTATTGGAATTTTAGTGGTGATCGGCGCGGCCTTGCTGCTGGTGGTTGGCGTGAAACCGTATGTCGGTCCGGATGCGGGCAAAGCGCTGATGGCGTTCGCTCTTTTTACAACCGCCGTGATTTTCTCTGTCGCCGCAATCGCCAACAATAACCTTCAGGATCTCAAAACCGGCCAGTTGGTTGACGCGACACCGTGGAAACAACAAGTCGCGTTGGTGATCGGCGTCGTTGCCGGCGCGATCGTGATCCCACCCGTGCTCGATCTGATGAATCACGCTTATGGTTTCATGGGCGCACCGGGTGCCGAAACGCGCCCAAATCCATTGCCCGCGCCGCAGGCCGGCCTGATCTCGTCGTTAGCGCGCGGCGTTATCGCTGCGGACATCGACTGGAGTCTCATCCGCACCGGCGCATTGATCGGCGTCTGCATAATTTTGTTGGATGAAATTCTAGCGCGTACGACGAAACACATGCGCCTTCCGCCGCTGGCAGTCGGACTCGGGATTTATTTGCCGACGCAGAGCACGCTCATGATTGTCGTCGGCGCGGTTGCCGACTGGTTCTTCGAGAGGCGAGCCGATCGAACTCCAAAGCCGGAAGCGACTAAGCAGCTCGGTGTGTTGCTCGCGTCGGGGTTGATCGTGGGCGAGAGCGTGCCCCTCGTCGTTATCTCTGCGATTGTCGCGTTCTCCGGCAAAGCGGCTCCACTGGCGCTGGCTTTATCGGTGGATTTTGCGAATGGCCACTACAAAATCGACATGAAACGAGAATGGAATTGGCCGATCTGGGTTGGTTTTGTTGTGGTGCTCGCTGGATTGTTCTCGTACGGGTTTTTCACCCGGTTTCCCATCACACGCGATTTCCCCTGGGCAAACCTTTTGCTCTTTGGAATTGGCACTGCGTTGTTAATCGTGGGCCTCTTTCGCGCATTTGGCCGGCCGCAAGTTTATCGCGGTAAAGTCTTCGGTTCGATACTTACGGCGATCGCTCTGTTTCTTTTCCTTTTTTTTGGTTACGAAATTTTTTACGTCCTGCGCCAGGTTCCGCTCTCCACTCACGCGCCACGCGTTGGCGAAAGGGCGCCGGACTTCATATTGCTGGATCAAAACGAGCAGCCGGTCGGCCTAGGCGATTTGCTTTCCGGCTCAAGGGGTACAGTGCTGATTTTCTATCGCGGCTTTTGGTGACCACTTTGCAACTCCGAGTTACGGAGTTTCCAGCAAAAGCTTTCGGAGTTCGATACGCGTGGCATCCGCGTCGTTGGTATTAGCGTCGATCCACCCGACATTAACCGGCGGCAATCGCAAAAAAGCGGCTATACATTTCCGTTGCTTTCCGATGCTAAAGCAGAAGTGATTCGCCGCTACGATGTGCTGCATCGCGGGTCGGGGCCAAAAGGCTCGGATATCGCACGACCCGCCGAGTTTCTGATCGATTCCAGCAGAATCGTTCGCTGGGTTAATCTTACCGACAACATCGCGGTTCGTGCGCGGCCGGAGCAAGTTCTCACCGCCTTGAATCAAATTGAGCCGGCAGGGCGGTAATTGACGACGCTCCGCTGAATCAATAACTTCAGCGCGCGTGCATTCCGAATTGGAACAACTACTCATTCTGCAGGATCGAGACCAAAAGATCAGACAGATTCGGACCGAAATTGAGACCGTGCCGCTCCGGCGCAGCAGCTTGGAAGCGCAATTGGCAGCAAGCAAGGCGAGCGTGGAAACGCTTAAGCACAAAGCGCGACAGGTGGAAGTCGATCGCAAGAGACTTGAGCTCGATGTTGGGACTCGCACCGAGACGATCTCACGACTCAAGACGCAGCAATACCAGACCCGCAAGAATGAGGAATTTCGGGCAATCGGGCACGAGATCGAGCGTTACGAAAATGAAATTCGGAAGATAGAGGACGACGAGTTGGAACTGATGGTACTGGCCGACAAGGTCAAGGCAGACTTGGCTGAAGAACAAAAGAAAGCAACTGCAGCTCAAAACTCGATCGCACGGCAAACAGCTGACCTGGAAGAAAAGTCGAAAGCCTTGGAGTCGCAGCTACAAGGATTAAGCAAGGAGCGCTCGGAGTTGGCCGGAAAAATTGATGAGGATTTGCTCGGTCGCTTCGAACGTCTCTTCAAAAGCAAG
>VBQB01000206.1 GCA_005887855.1 Verrucomicrobiota bacterium
CTTCGAATGAATAAGAACGAATTAGTTCTGGAACGTCCGGTATTGGGCGTTCGATGTTCGACGTTCTCTTCCGCTCTTTGATTCCCATGTTCACAAAAACAAAAGACTTCCTCGGCGAAGTGAAGGTCGAGCTTCAGAAAGCTTCCTGGCCGTGGGAACCCAAAGAAAAAGGGATCCGCCGCTACAAGGAACTCACCGACTCGACGCTGGTCGTCATTATCGCGATGTTGCTGCTTGGTGGTTACGTCGCGCTTTTCGACTTCCTTCTCGTGAACTTCGTCCACTTCTTCACCCGATTGCACTGATTATGGCGCAAACGCTAGCAGGCAAAGATCAATGGTTCGTGGTGCACGTGCTCTCCGGGCAGGAAAACAAGGTGCGCGACAACATCATGAGACGCGTCAAGACCGAGGAGATGGGTGACTTGGTTTACGAAGTGCTCGTCCCGACGGAGCGTGTTTCGGAAATTAAGAAGGGAAAGAAGAGCGAGACGACTCGCAAATTTTTCCCCGGTTACCTGATCGTTAACATGCATTTGCTCGATGAAAACAATCAGCTGGTCGGGCGCACCTGGTACTTCATTCGCGACACGCCCGGCGTGATCGGTTTTGCCGGGACAAAAGACAAACCGATCCCGATGCGCCAGTCGGAAGTGGACAGCATGCTGGCGCAAATGAAGGAGCGCGAAGAGAAGGTGAAGCCGAAAGTCTCATTCGAAGTAGGCGAAACCGTCAAAGTGGCCGACGGCCCATTCCAAAATCAGAATGGCATCGTCGAAGAAATCGATCCAGAACGCGGCAAACTGCGTGTCTCAGTCACAATTTTCGGCCGCGCTACGCCGGTCGAGCTGGAATACTGGCAAGTCGAACGGGGCTGAGAATTTTCTGACAGAATCGACAAAATGTTCAGAATGATTTTAGTCGCTTCAGTCCACCCTATTTTGTGAATTCTGTTCATTCTGTCTAAATCCCATGGCAAAAGAAGTTGTAGCTCAGATCAAATTGCAGATTCCCGCTGGTCAGGCGAACCCCGCGCCGCCCGTTGGCACGGCGCTCGGGCCGCGTGGCGTCAATATCATGGCGTTCTGCAAAGAATTTAACGCCGCTACGCAGAAACAAGCAGGTGACATTTTGCCGGTTGTCATCACCGTGTTTAAAGACAAGTCGTTCACCTTCATCACGAAAAGTCCCCCTGCCGCCGTTCTGCTAAAAAAGGCGGCGAATATCGCTGCCGGTTCCAAAGAGCCAAACAAAACGAAGGTCGGCAAAGTCACGCGCAAACAGGTCATGGACATCGTGAAAACGAAATCCAAAGACTTGAACGCGCGCAACGACGAAGCCGCTTTCCGCATCATTGCCGGCACCGCCCGCCAAATGGGCCTCGAAATCGTCGATTAAGATCGACAACCGGCTCGCAATTAATTTTATGGCAGCTGGTGATCCAATTCGGCTTGGCGCTCTAGAAGCCGGGGAAAGCCAGCCACCTGAGCCGGAGCAAATAGATCGAGTCAAGGAACGATGTGACGCCGCTCATTTTGAATTCATAAAGGACCCGGCGGACCCGACACTTTTCGAAGAATGGGATTCATACTTTATCGAGTTCCCAGCTGGGAGGGAAACACGGCCAGTGTTTCTGTATGATAGCGAAGACTTCGACACGATTCTGTCGCTCGAGTTCGAAAAGTATTTTTTTCTTGCCGATTATGAGGCGCTGGTGTCGCGCCACGATAAAAGCATTGAAGCGCCTGTTCGGCAGCTAATTCCTTCTGCTTCCACTTTATTGGAATTATTTTGCGGCGACGACGAACCGAACGATGTCGATAGCCTAAAACCCGCAACAATACTAGTGAGCGCTCGGAAGACATTTGGCGGCACAACTGTTGAGATAGCCATCCAAAGCCGCTCTACAGAATGTCGGCGGCTGCTCCGCGGGCCTGGCGGGCGTCGCGGATTGTTGACGCTCAGCATACGAGGTGTTGAAGTGCCCACTCACGACGATGCGACACGCGTGCTAAAAACATTGTCCACGGCACTTTTCGTCCAAATCGATGCGAATTACGGCGTTGGCCTGACGTTGTTACCGCGCCGCAAATTGATGCAACGTCGCCGACGGCGATTACCGACCAATGAACCTGCCACAATTAATTTCCCTGAGCAGGAGTATGACGACGCGCCAGCGTCTCTGTACTTTTACGGCCGTGAAGCGATGCGGATGCCACTTTTACAGTTCCTCGCTTTCTACCAAACCGTTGAATTTTATTTCCCAGTTTATTCCCAAGCTGCTGCGCGTCGCCGCATTCGGAATATTTTAAAGGATCCCGCCTTCCGAGCCGACCGCGATTCTGATCTGGCGCGGCTGTTAATGACCGTTGATCCTGCTGGCCGTTTCGGTCTCGGCGATGAGCGCGCTCAACTCCTCGCGACGATCAACGAATGCGTCGATCCGCAAGAACTTCGCGTTTTTATCGAGTCGGCTAACGACATGAAGACATTCCTGTCGACGAAGAATAAAGCTCTCACTGACGTAAGACTACCGATTGAGAATCCAGATCTCGATTTACGGCAGTCAGTTGCAGAGCGCATCTACGACATTCGTTGCCGCATCGTTCACACGAAGGGAATGCGCCGCGATGTAGATTTATTGCTGCCCAATTCGAAAGAAGCGATGATGCTTGGCCACGATATCGAACTCATTCAGTTTATCGCCCGCAAGACGCTGATTGCAGCCAGTTCCAAACTCAACATTTAAGCTAGCCCCTCATGGGCGGTGTGGAGGTACACGTGCGCAATGGCTGAAACGCGCGGTTTTTACGGAATCTGTCACGGACTCGAAAATTCACTTGGCGGCCTTAAGTATTCCAACTGCTGCAACGCGATCGGCACGTTGCCGTTTTTCCACACGAAATCGTGGAAGGCACGGAGGTTGAATTTTTCGCCCTGTTGTAAGCGCGCTTCGGCCAGAAATTTCATTATCTGCAATTTTCCGATCTGGTAAGTGATGGCCTGACCAGGGCCGGTGGAGAAGGCGATTGCCTCTTGTCGCGCGGTGTTTGAGTCCATCGGGACTTTTTCCTGCAAATATTTCGCGGCTTGTTCGAGCGTGAACTCGCCGAGCGCGAGCTTCACGTCAACTTCCACGCGCAGCGCGCGCAGACGCATGAAATTGTAAATGATTTCGCGCGTGTGCGGGCTGTCGTCGAACAACCCCGGCCTGCAACATCATTTCTTCGGCGTAAAATCCGATCCCTTCGTTCGCACCCGAATCGTAATAATGCCGCCGGATCGGCTCTTCGTGTTTCCAGGAAAGGCACAGCTGAAAATAATGACCGGGAATTCCTTCGTGAACGGTGATCGGCCGCGGGTCTTCCGCGGTCGCGCGCCAGAAGTAACCAAGGTTTCCTGAAGGTTCGGTTACGTAGCGAATACAATTCTCGTTCAGTCGTGACGGCGAAGTGAAGTCATCGTTTTCGCCGAAGCCAAGGGCACGCAAATATTCCGGCATTGGGCGCAGCGTGTAATGCTGAAGCCAATCGGGAACGGTGAGAATGCCGTGCTTCTGCAGAAACTCGCGAATGGCCAACTCCTTTGCGGCCGCGTCCTTGATCCAACTGTCGGTGTTCGCCGGCAACTTCAGGGGCGGCACGTTTTCGTTTCGCTGCCTTTCGAACGCTTCGAAACTCACGGCCCGGTCCCACTCCTGGCGCCCCATAGCCAAGAATTCCTCGGGCGAGTACGGCAGCAGTGCCACATTGCGCAGAAAGAAGACAGCGCGCTCGCTGCGCGATCAGCGGCGTCATTCAATTGCTTTGCATTGAGCGTTGTCTCGGGCCGCAGTGAGGTCGCCATCTTGCGCAAGCGATCACGCACACCGTCGAGCGCCTGAACCGCGACGGTCGCAAATGGCGCGGGCGGATCGCCGAGATTCTCTTCGCTCTGTTGCAAAATCGCCGGAATATTCTCGATACGTGTCAGGATCTCGCGACTGCGTGTCTCATTATATGGCGCTGGCACTGTGAGCGCTTCTACGACCGGCGTGAGCGTCTGCTCGATGTAAAAATTGGGGTCGCGCTTCCAGCGCGGATTCACATCCAATTCCCAATGCACGCGCGACAGCGCCGAACCGATCAGACGATGGTCCACCTGTTTCGGAATCGGCCAGCCGGTCGCATCCAGTCTTTTCCAGCGCGCTTCGAACTCGCTGAGATCTCTTCTGTGATTGTCGATTTTGGCTCGCGACCAATCGCGTAGGCCGCCCGGTCGCTCGATCCGATTGACATCATCCCCCGTGAACGGCGCATATTTCGCACGCCAGGCCCAAAAATCATCCGCTAGTTTATCGAGAGAATCGGCCTGCGTTTGGCCGCTCATGGACAGAGCGAGCGAACTCAGGAAAAGTACAGCGCAGAAATTCTTCACGACGGTTTCAATTCGAGCTTCTGCGTATCGTGATTGTCGATGGCGTGAGGCCGGGCCGATACATCGACGCGCCGTAGCAAACCGCGGCACTTTTCTCGCGTGCGTAGCGAATCTTGTTTAACTTTTCGTCCCAGCGTTCCATGTAAGAGCAATTCGCCGTCTTCTTGCTGCCGGGGATCGGCACATAACGATTCTCCGTAAACGTGAGAAACGCGGCTTCGCCGGGAAGCGGAATTGGAGTGGCCCAATTCGGCGACAACCTAACAAGGCGCGGGCCGGTGAGGTCGAGGACGAAAACCGTGTCACCATCCATGCTGTTTAAATGCAAATCGAAAAATGCGAGGCGCAACGGGTCGTCGAAAAGAAAATGTTGATCTTTGTCTTCTTTGTCGTGCAGCAATTCGAAGACACCGTAAAACCCGGGCAGCTTGTCGAATTCCATCTCCGCTCCCGTTTTCAAATCGCGGAGCAGGTAATGTTTTCCATGACCCGGACCGTTCATCTGATCATCTTCGTCCTTTGGATCTTCGCGTAAGACCAATTCGACAGAATTATCGGGCGATTTGTAGACTGGCACCGGTGTCGCGGCAGGCGATGGAGCTGGCGTCGCCGATGTGGATTCCTCCGGCTCGATATTCGTGAAATAGGGCGAGCTTTTCGCCGCGACATACCAATCCGGCGCAGCGTCCAATTTTTTCGGCGTTTTGCCGAGAGGATCGACACTCCAAAATTCGCGGAGGTCATTAGCCTTTACGCGCACGAAAACGATGCTGGCGCCATCCGGCGCGAAAATCGGACCAGCATCTTGCACCGAGTTATCGTTGGTTAATTGCCGCAGCAGTTTCTCATCCTCGCGATACAGATAGAGATGGGAGTGGCTGGTCCCTTCCGCCTGCAAGTATCGGATCGCGATTACAATCTCCGCGGCAGCAAGCGTGCTCGTCGCTGTTAGCGAGAAAAATCCGGCGACGACCAATATTCGAAGGATCGACTGCATCAGCGCAATGGAAGTTGGATCGTGCTGGCGTGCGCGGCATCA
>VBQB01000207.1 GCA_005887855.1 Verrucomicrobiota bacterium
CTAATTTGGTCGCGTGATTGAAATTGTTTTGCGCGGCTTCCGATGTTTTCGGGCGATCTTTTTGATCTCCCTGACAACCTTTTTCGGAAACACCGAGTGGAGCAATTCCTTGTCCGTCATCTTGTGAGCAGGCTTCTTTAACCTAGACATAATTATGAACAAAAAACCGACCAAATCCTTCAAAGCAGACATGAACCTTCCGAAGCTGATAGAGCAATTCGGAAGCGACGAAAAATGCCGTGCGCAACTTGCTAACCTTCGCTGGCCTAAAGGCGTCACTTGTCCGCGCTGCCAGTCTCAAAGCATCTCGAACGTAGTTGAGCGCGAGCAATACGACTGCAACGCTTGTCGCTACCAGTTTTCCGTGACGAGTGGCACAATCTTTCACGATACCCACCTTCCGATGTCGAAATGGTTCCTTGCTATTTATTTCATGACGGAATCCAAGAAGGGCATGTCTGCGCTTCAAATTAAGCGCACGATCAACGTGTCCTATGAGACGGCATGGTATCTGTGCCACCGTATCCGCGCGGCTATGCGCGAGATTAACAGCGACCTCCTGCGTGGAGTCGTCGAAGTGGACGAAACCTACGTCGGCGGGAAGGTGCGTGGAAGGGGACGCGGCTATAAGGGAAACAAAGCCATCGCCATTGGAGCAGTCCAGCGCGAGGGCAAGATTAGGCTGCAAGTTATCCCTAACGCTACCAAGGTCATTCTCCACAAGTTCATTCACGACAACACCGCGCCGGATACGGAAGCGATCTACACCGACGAAATGCCAGCCTATTGGGGAATTGAAGACGCCGACACTAAGCACAAGTGGGTTAACCACTCTGCTGAGGAATGGGTTGTCGGTGACGTTCATACCAACGGCATCGAGAGCGTGTGGAGCCTCTTGAAGCGATCTATCATCGGTTCTTATCATAAGGTGAGCATCAAGCATCTGGACGCCTATCTGGACGAATTGGAGCATCGGTTTAACAATCGGAAGAACGAATACATCTTTCGGGATACGCTCACAAAGTTGGTCAACGCGGCGAAGCTCCCCTATCGGGAGTTGACGAAGGCAGCATAGCCTCCGCTAACAATTTATCTATCGTGCCCATTATCAGTCGAACGCCAGAGTGAATCTGGCGGACACGGTCATAAAATGCTACGTCCGTCAGTGTGTTGTCGATTGGAATGTCCTTACCGACTATAATTCTTTTAGAGGGGTCACTCGTGTTGCACGCCAATCCGGCTTTTGAAATCTCAACGCCTAAATCTCTAATCAAGAGATTTTTCTTTTCATCCGAAAGGTTATTATAATCGGTTAAGGGGTTTTCGCCAAGATTGATACCCGCTGCGAGTGTTATAAAACGGTTCCATTTATCCTTGTTTCGTGAAACAGCTACGCCATAACCATCAGCGAAGATCAAATGATAAGCGAAATACATATCAGATCGATGTTCTTCTTCTATTCTTCCGCCTGCAAAGAAATCCGGAAATGCTGTAACCCAATTCTTGATGCGAAAATCCACATTTTCTAACGTCGTTACTGTCGATTCATCCGATGTGGATTCAAGGCGCTTGGATAATAGGAACATTCCTACGCCAAGCGCTCCACAGAGTAAGAATACAAACGTTAATATCATAACCTTATTGGATGATCTATCAGCGCGTCGTCGCCACCGTTGAAGTTCCTCTATATGGGCTATCAAAAAGCCGCAACAGGCGAAAGCCAAAGAGCAAAGCGCCACCACAGAGAGAAGGTGCTGCCATGCCGCTGGCACGCGGAATGGCAAGCCGAGGAAGAGCGCTATATTGAAGATAACGCTCACCGTCAGCGCCCAAGCTGCTTTTGACATCGCCGCTGAAAATGCGTGACATCTAACCTTGCGTCAAGCCGATAATCCCTAATATTTCTCTCACGGCAACGTCCTCATTCTACAGCGAGGGATTCCGGCGGATGAAGTTTGCAATGCAATTTCGCAGCGATCTTTTTTAGGGTTGGGGCTAACCAATGGGATCGCTTGAGGTCGGGATAAACCGCTCAGTCGCGCGACCTCATCCCCAGCAGAGGTTACTGATAGGTTGTTGCGTTGTCGCTCAAAACCGCACTGTGAATTGTGCTGCAAAAGGATGGTCAAGATGGCCAGTTCGATTTGCAAGTTGGAAGCGACGGCGCGCGCGGCCTTTCGATTTCCACAATACCGCCGTGAAACTGCCCGGGTTCAACCTTTGTCGTACGCAGCACCCAGTGAAGCGCCGACATTTGCTGATTGCATTGCGCGTTCAGTGCCCGCCCTTGAGCGCGTGAATCCGCCGTGATCGTTGATTGTGCGATTGCCTGCAACGCACGGCCATTATGTCAGTCGGAAGAAATCGCCAGCGGTGTGATCTTGACAAATTGCCGTGAAGTGTGGAGGCACGCGCAACGTTCAACGTATTGCGGCCTTTTTCGTTTCCGTGTCCAACAGGACGCCGTTTCACGTTGCCTTTTAATATTGACAAATCCACGCGATTTGTTTCAAAAGGCCCACGCGTCATGAAAACGGTTCGGACGGCAGCGATTTCCTCGCGCAAGCCGCGCATACTTGTCGGCGACAATAGCGCGGTGGCAAGGGAGGGAATCGCCGCGATTATCCGGCGGAACTCGCGCTACACATTGTGCGGCTCAGCAGTTGATCGGCACATGACGATCGAACTCTTGGAACAGCACAAACCGGACGTTCTGTTGCTGGAACTGTTTCTCGGGAGCTGCGATGGCTTATTCCTTATCAAAGAGCTTGCGGACCGCTTTCCGGAAACCCGAATTCTCGTGATATCAAAACAGCCGGAAGAGGTTTTTGCAGAGCGTGCCCTCCGCGCAGGCGCCTCCGGCTATTGGATGAAGACCGGGACGTGCGAAGAGTTGATCCATGCCATCGAGACCGTCATCGCAGGTGAGCTTTACGTCAGCCCGGGGATAGCGCTCGTCGCGGTTCACAAGTTGTTAGAAAGTCCGGCCGCATATCGCCACGCCAGTAACCTGACCGACCGCGAGCTGCATGTCTTTGGGCTGATTGGTGCCGGCTTTGGAACAAACCGGATCGCGAAAGAACTGGGGATCAGTCCCAGGACGGTCGAAACCTACGACGAGCATATTAAGATCAAGCTCGGTTATCCCAACGCTAACGCGCTCCACCGAGGCGCGCGACAGTGGTTCGAACTGAGCCACCATAAATAGCTCCGGGAAATCCCCGGTGGACAAGTCCGGGATCTGGAGCGCGAAATATCAGGGACAGTCCCCGATAGACGAATCGCGGACATTTCATGTAAGAAACTAAATCAACCCGGAATACAAAAATGAAAAAACAACCAAATAATTCAAACTGCGCTTCCGCGCTTCAAATCACACTTTCAGTGAGCCTAATCTGCGTTTCACTAATTTTATTTGCCTCAATCTCCGGGGCTGGACCGGCAGATTCTCGCTCGCAAGGCGTAGTTATGAGCCAGGGAGAATTGACCTCGTTCACTGATCAAGGCAACGGGAGCGATCCTGACTTTGTGAATATGAGACCGATGCCGATGCCGCGCGCGGCGGGGGGGCCAAGCGACATGGTCCCGTCGTTGCAGGACTTCGGGACGCCGGGTTTCTCGCCAGGAGCGGCCGGAAACGGCCAGACTAATCCGATCACTCTCCCTTTGCCGAGAATCAGCGACCACGATGGCGACATGGAAGGGCCAGGACCAGCCGAGTTCGGGACGGGCAATCAGCCGTTCAGCACTGCCCGCGGCGACCTCCTGTCCCTCGCTACAAATAGACAATATCCGTATCGCGCCTCGGGACAACTGACGTTCCAGAAGCCTAACGACAACCGCACGTGGTACTGTTCAGCGTCGATGATAAAGCGCGGTATTGTCGTGACGGCGGCCCACTGCGTCGCGCGCTACGGCGCGCAGCAGTTCTACCACAACTGGCACTTCATTCCGGGATATCGGAATGGCAACGCGCCGTTCGGCAACTGGACGGTGTATCAGGCGTGGATCAAGACCGCCTATTACAACGGAACGGACAACTGCGCCCAATACGGCGTCATCTGCCCGGACGATGTCGCTGTCCTCATTCTGAACACCAACAGCTCGGGCAATTACGCGGGGACCCACACGGGCTGGTATGGCTATGGATGGAACGGCTTCGGGTTCGTGAGCGGTCTCACCCACATCACTCAGATCGGCTACCCCCTTTGCCTCGACGACGGCGTGCTGATGGAACGCAACGATTCGCATGGATTCGTGTCGGGGCCTAATTCGTCGAACACTATCATCGGCTCGTTGATGTGCGGCGGGTCGAGCGGCGGCCCGTGGCTCAACAACTTTGGGATCCGACCGACGCTCACCGGGACGGGCAACGGCACCGCGTTCAATCCAAACATCGCCGTCGGCGTCACGAGCTGGCAATACATTGACACGGCCGTCAAGCAGATGGGTGCGAGCCCATTCACGAGCAACAACATCGCCTCGTTAGTCACGTCGGCGTGCAACTCGCAGCCGATGGCGTGTCAGTAACCGTGGCCGGACAAGGATGGCGGGCGAGGTGCACACTCTCGCTCGCCATATTAGTCAAGTATTCAGAGCATCGCTTCTAACCTGAGCGCCTCTCTCGTGATTACTGTGACCAACGATGGAGTCGCGGAAGTGAGAGACACAAAGCCGCCGAACAAGTGGTGGAGAGCCTGTTATGCGTGCTGTGCGCTCGCTGGCTAAAAGCGGCGGGAGTCTTTTCGATTTAAGGGGGGAGGCGCCATGTTTTTCAAGAGCAGTTGGACTAACGTGTTTCTAATGAAATTAGGCAGGCAAGCTGAGGGTTTGCCCTCACACGAGCATTTCCGTCAGCGCCACCAACCCTGCGCTCGGCACAGTTCTCATCGAGGGCAAGGTGGAGAAGGACACGAGCGTCGATAAGGCGTCCGCTCGCGTGACCGCCAAGACCTCCATCTTCAGAATGGAGGACGGCAAAAAGGTGGCAGGAAAGTTCAGCGACCTCAAGGTTGGCCAGACGGTCGAAGCCTCGTTTACCGGCGCCGTGTCCTCGTCATACCCAGTGCAGGGGGCGGCCAGCGAAATCGTGATTCTGCAGACTCGCTGAGCTAGGACTGCGAACGATTAGTTTCCGCCACTCGACCTTAAAAGCCAACGGTTGCGATAAGAACGTCATGCACCGCTATTGCGCCCCTTGCGGCTCAATAACTTAACAATGAAACAGCTTTCGCGAGTGCTCGCGGTGAAAGCAGAATCCACAAGATCGACAGTCCGACTCGGACGATTATTAGAGTCTAATCAAGCTTGCGGCCAAGCTCGTTCCCATTGCTCGCCGAGAATTTATTATCGTAGATCGCTCGCATTCTACGACGATCACAGAACATAGTGTCAGCTACAGCAAGGCTTCCAAGTCGCCGACGAACTCAGCGTTGCGAGCTGCCCAAGCATGAAGATGTCGCCGGATAGCAGGCGAGCACCGCGTCACGCGACCGCGAGTAACAAGAAAACCCCCAAGGACGCGCTTTCGGGTTTCAACTTTCCATAGCCCGTCTTTAGGCAGCCAATAACGACCTCTAAGACGCAGCGGTCGCCGCACCGCGATCACCGCAAGGTGCAGGAACAGGAAGCGGCCATCACCCAGCTAAAGGCAACTGTGGAGCAGCAACAGAAAGGGATGGAAGTTTTCACTGCAACTCTCAAAGAGCAGGCCTCGCAAATCCAAGAGGTAAGCGCCCAGATCGAGCTGAGTAAACCTGCACCGCAAACTGTCGCCAGCCAGCAGTAGCGGCTGGGAAGCTTCTAGCTCAGCGGCGTCAATTCGCTGGGCGGGCTCGGCGTTCGGGTGAATTCAGCGGCTGTTAACCAAAAAACTGCTGTAGGTCCCGGCGCTACAGACTGCGAAGGCTAATCTGCTATCAGCCCCGGCTTGTAACCGCTTTTTAAGATCGCGTCATGGAGATCGGGCGGATGCGTCTTGCGGGCATCGAATGTGACGAGGACGCGCTCGTGACGGAGATCGACTTTCACATTCCGCACGCCTTTGATTTTCATGAGTGGTGCGCGCAGCTTTCGCACACATTCGTCGCAATCTTCGCCTTCGGTAGCGATCTCGATCGTCTCTAAAATCGCGTGATCGGCACGTTCGGGACTAAACGGATCGCTCGGGTCGGGATCGTTGGGTCTTGCGGGGTCCATCCTTTCTTTATCTAACGTGCGAGGATAGCTCTGCGGCTGTCTCGCGCGCTAGCCGGTTCGCTGTGCGAAGCGAAAACACAGGATGCAAATAACACGCGCGTATCGCGCCAGCCGCGGGGCGGCGGCTACGGGTTCGCCACTTGGCGCGCGACTGGCTCGACCACGCGCCAGACGTTTTCGGCCAGAATTCTTTGGCCGGCGGCGTTTGGATGAATGCCGTCCGGTAAATTTAATGACGGATCGCCTGCGACACCGTCTAGTAGATACGGCACGAGTGCAGCGCTATTTTTTGCCGCGAGTTCAGCGAAGCTTTTGCCGAAGGCCAAAACATAGTCGTCGGCCCCGAAAGCTTTCGGGGCTGCCATTCCTGCGATCACCACGCGCACATTTGGATTTCGCGCTTTCACTTTGTCGATCATCTGCTGGAGATTATTTTGGATTTGATCGACCGGCACGCCGCGAAAGGCATCGTTGATTCCAAGTTCCAGAATGAAGATGTCGATCTTGCGTTTTAAATGGCCCGGGAGCCGTTCCAAGCCGCCATCGGTTGTGCCGCCAGTTTGGCTGGCATTAGTCACTTGAAAGTTCAGGCCGGCAGCGCGCAGCTTGTTGGCCAATAAAGCTGGATAAGCTTCGCTCGGCTTGAGCTGGAAACCCTGTGAAAGGCTATCGCCCAGCACCAGTATCGCTTTCATTCGCGAAGAAATGGGTGCCGGGTAAGCGGATTGCGCAGATAAGATCGATCCGGCTAAGCAGCCGAGGATGAGAACGCTTTTCGTCACTGGATGTTCGATGTTTGATGTTTGATGTTCGATGGTTAACGGTTTAACGATTCAACCTCTTTACATTTCAACCTCTTAACATCCTTCCTATGGCAAATTTCGCTATCAACGGGTTCGGTCGTATTGGGCGCAACGTGCTTCGCGCCATGACGCAAAAACAAGTCGAGCGCGTTCGCGCGATTAACGACCTCACTGACACGCGCACGCTTGCCCATCTCCTTAAATGGGACTCGGTGCACGGCAAATTCGACGGCGAGATCGGTTACGACGACGAGAATATCATCGTCCGCGGCCACAAAATTAAAATTCTAAAGGAGCGTGACCCGGCGAATTTGCCGTGGAAAAAATTAGATGTCGATGTTGTCCTCGAATCGACCGGTTTTTTCACCAGCCGCGACAAAGCGGAGCTACACTTGAGCAAAGCGGGCGCGAAACGAGTGCTGATTAGCGCGCCCGCAAAAAATCCGGATGTGACGATTTGTATCGGAGTCAACGATAACCTCTTTGATCCCGCGAAAGACACGATCATTTCGAACGCGAGTTGTACAACCAATTGCCTCGCACCAATGGCGAAGGTTTTACACGATAAATTCGGCATCGCGCACGGATTCATGAGCACGATTCACAGCTACACAAACGATCAGCGTATTCTCGATTTTCCGCACGACGATTTGAGGCGGGCGCGCGCCGCTGCGATGAGCATCATTCCTTCCACCACCGGCGCGGCCAAGGCGATCGGCGAAGTCATTCCGGACTTGAAAGGGAAATTGAACGGGGGCGCCTACCGCGTGCCCACTCCGGATGGTTCCGTCACGGATTTCACTGTCGTCCTGGAAAAGGATGCGACGGTCGATGCCGTCAATGCCGCGTTCAAGGAAGCTGCATCAGCGAAAAGCTACAAGGGCGTGGTCGAATACAGCGATGAGCCGCTCGTTTCTCAGGACATAATTGGCAATCCGCACTCCTGCATTTTTGACAGCAAGCTGACGCTTATGCTCGGCAACCGTTTCGTGAAAATCGTCGGTTGGTACGATAACGAATGGGGCTACAGCAACCGTTGCGTGGACATGCTGGAACTGATAGCGAAGTAGGCAATCGTAATCGTGCTCGTGCTCCTGCTCGTGATCGTTTCTCAATAGAGGATGAAAATCTATTTCGACCACGAAAAGTTGGATGTTTATCGCGAAGCCATCGATTTCTGTAGCTGGGTAGGAGAATTCCTCGCAACTATTTCGGCGAAGATAACGGCGAAAGATCGCGCGCGATTTCTCGAAATGGCACGCGGCTCCGCGCTGGAATGCGCGGC
>VBQB01000208.1 GCA_005887855.1 Verrucomicrobiota bacterium
TCTGCATCTTGGCATCTCTGTTTCACGGATACGGGAATAAAACAGTCCGATCGGAGGTTCTCTCTCCTGAGCCACCACCTAAGGAGACGGCCGTGTCGGACGATTGCCTGACAGGTCCGAAAGGTCTGAACCATGAGAACACTCACATGACTCTGGGACGATACCGATCGGTGCTGGCGGCTGTCAGCGCCGCGCTGCTCTGGTGGGGCGCGCCCTCTAGTCCTTCGACTGCAGGAATCCCAGACCCGACTAAGATCGTGGTGAAGGATTTCATGTTTGTGCCGGTGTCGTTGACCGTCAAGGCCGGCTCGACCGTGACCTGGGCCAACATGGACGATGAGCCGCATACCGTAGTCAGCGATACGGGACTGTTCCGCTCCGGTTCCATGGATACCAACGAAAGCTTCTCGTTCAAGTTCGACAAGCCCGGCACCTATCACTTCACCTGTTCGATTCACCCCCGCATGCTCGGAACGATTGTCGTTCAGTAGATCTCATGACCAGCATAGCGAAAGCGGGACTTGTCGTTGCGGGTACTCTCGCGGCACTGGCGTTCGGCGGCGTCGTGTACATCGGCTCGGGTATTTACAACATCGGCGCCGATGACCACCACACGAAGATCGTGCTGGCGATCATCGAGCAATTGCGGGAGCGCTCCATCGGGGTGCGCGCACGCGCGACTCACGTTCCCAATCTCGAGGATCCTACGAGAATCGTCGCCGGCGCTAAACACTATGCGGCGCTCTGCGTCGGCTGTCACCTGGCACCTGGGGTGACGAAGTCCGATATTCGACCAGGCCTCTATCCACACCCGCCGAACCTCGCACAAGAAGACACCCGCGACGCCCAGCGGGCGTTCTGGACGGTCAAGCACGGTATCAAGATGAGCGCGATGCCCGCGTGGGGGAAGACGCTTGATGATGCGGCAATCTGGGATGTTGTCGCGTTTGTTCGACAAATGCCTGCAATGACTCCGGAAACGTACCAGCAACTGTCCACGGGTCACTCAGGATAGGCCGCCGCGACAATGCAACTACTGAATAGTCAGTTGGCCGAGTGCGCGCCTGAACGCCGCGAGCGCGAGCTGCTGGAGCGCATCGCCGCGCAGGATCGCGAAGCGATGCACGAATTCTACCTGCTCTACTATCGGCGTCTCGCGCGCTTTCTGAGGCGGATGACGCGCCGCCATGACCTCGTCGATGAGATAGTCAACGACACTCTCGTCGTCGTGTGGCAGAAGGCCGGCGACTTTCGCGGCGACTCCCGGGTATCAACTTGGACTATGGGCATCGCCTATCGACGGGGATTGAGTCTGCTGCGGGCGGAGTACCGCGCGGGCAAACACATGCCACTTCCAACGACCGACGATTGGCATTTGCGAAACCCGGTTGCGGAACAATCTAACCTCAGTGAGTTACTGGAACGCGCGTTGGAAAGCCTGTCCCCTGATCATCGAGCGGTCCTGGAACTGACCTACTACCTCGGTCACTCGTGCGGTGAGATTGCCGCCATCATGGACTGCCCGGTTAACACCGTGAAAACACGTATGTTCCACGCGCGCAACAAGCTTCGCGCGCTGATACCGATTCTCGCAGCACCTCGTGTGGAAGCCCTCTCGGCAAAGCCGTAAGAACGCTCTGGGCCTGCGTCGCAGTTCACCATTCGAGCAGCGATCACATCGATTTGGAACTGGCCTCAACTCCTATCCGCAGCAGCCCGAGTCGGCGCCGGAGATCCTCGAATCGAGCGTCGGACCGCAGAGGATCGAAGGCCGGGCGTAGCAGGATGGACGGGTTGAAGCGCGCCTCATAGGCCTTGTTCAGCCAGACCATCGCCTGGTCATGATTGCCGAGGCCCACATAGACCAAAGCAATATTGGCGTCGGTGGAGGGATTTTTATCAGGCTGTGCCTCCAAGTCCTTGACTATGTTTTTGGCTTCGCGCTTCCGTCCTGACATGGCGTAAACGTAGGCGAGATTGGAGTCGAAAGCTCCGCTGTGACCGGAAAGCTCAATCGCTCGCTGAAACTCTGCGATGGCTTCATCGTGCATGTGCTTTTGCTCGAACACCTGGCCCAGTTGATAGTGGGCAACGGCAAAGTTCGGGTCCATCTCCAGTGTCTTCTTACTTTGCTGCACTGATTCGTCATAGAGGTGAGCGATGCACAATGCATCTGCCAGGTCTGCGCTGATGATCAGGGAGAGAGGATCAAGACTCTCGGCTCTTCTTAGCTCGAAGATGCCCTCGCTATTCCGTCCCATCACGAGCAGATGCCAGGCATACCAGTGATGGGCCGTTGCATAGCCGGGATTCAGCTCGATTGCCCGCTTATATTCCTTCTCGGCGGCGGCCCAATCCCAGCCATAAAGGTCGAATGCGAAAGCGAGAGAAGTGTGGGCCTCGCCGAGGCTATCGTCTAGTGCCAGCGCTTTGGTCGCAGCCGCCTGGGCTTGGCGGAAAGCATCCTGCGGAGGAAGAACTCCATATTCCCAGTCGCCCGACAGTGCGTAGGAGTCGGCTAAGCCTGAATAGGCTTCCGCGTAGTTTGGATCCGTCGCGATCGCGTGACTGAAATAATCGATGGCCTTCTTCAGACTCTCACCGGTTCGCTTGTTCCAGAAGTACCGTCCTTTCAGGTAGGCCTCATAGGCATCCGGTATCACCGTCTTCGGCTTCCGCAGCGCGACCTGCTGCTGCCGACTCAAGGTGGCCCGGACCTGCCCGGCTATGGCTTGAGCGACTTCGCTTTGTAACGCAAGCGCATCGCGCAGATCTCCTTCATAACGCTGGGCCCACATTTGCTCGTCCGCGGGTACCCGGATCAACTGGACGGTGATCCGAACTCGATCGCCTGAACGCAACACGCTTCCTTCCACCACGGCTTGCACGTTCAGCTCACGGGCAATCTCGGCCAAGGGCTTACCAACACCCTTGTAGCGCATCACGGACGTGCTGGAGATCACGCGTAAGGCGCTGATTTGCCCCAACTGCGTGATTAATTCCTCGGTCATGCCGTCGGCGAAATAGTCCTGGGAAATGTCGCCGGAGAGGTTTCCCAGCGGCAGCACTGCCACGGAGCGAATCGTCGGTGAGGAGGCTCTCGACGTGTAGAGAATCCATGACAGGGCAGCTGCGAGTACCAGGGCAAACCCAAAGCCGAAAACCCTCCAAGCAAGAGCACGGGGCGGCGCTCTTGCAGAGATGCCGGCTTCCAGACCGGAAAGACGACCGCCGTCAGCCTGCACAGTCAGATCGCCGGCTGCGGCTTCCAGTGGTCCATCCTGGACAACCGCGACATCGGCGAGAAACCGGTAGCCGCGGCGGGCGACGGTCTCTATGAAGCGAGGATTCTCGGCAGAATCGCCCAGCGCCTCTCGAATCTTGCTGATGGCTTTGTTGAGACCGTGATCGAAGTCCACGATCGTCTCCGGCCAAATCTTTGCGCGCAATTCCTCCCGGCTGACCAGTTCTCCTGGCCGTTCCAGCAACATAGCCAGCAGTTGAAAGGGTTGCTCCT
>VBQB01000209.1 GCA_005887855.1 Verrucomicrobiota bacterium
CGGTTTCAAAATGAATCCGATAATTTCGTCGCGCCGGATTTGGGAAAGTTTCCAATCGCGCTTCCGCTGGTGATGCGGGCAATTTTGCCTCGCTTCGTCCAAGCAATGTCAGGCCACTCGATTTTTTCGCGCGCTGCATAACCCAATTAACGCTGATCGGCTCGTCGCTTCAAATCGTGCTCGTGATCGCCGCCATTAAAGATTGATTACGATCACGAGCACGAGTAGGAGCACAATCGATCCCATTAGCGCAATCCCCCTACTTAGGATGCGACAGCGCACGTCCCCTCCAGCACCGGGACCGGAAAAGTGCGGAGATCATCGGCAACCCGCGGGATATTTCGCCGCCAGCGTGTCGATATCGCCAATCTCGACATTCAGCGGGCTCCACGCCTGGCCATTCGGTACTCGCACCGAGAAACCAACGGCGGCGCCCAATCACGCGCGGTGTGAAAAGTATTGCCGGGGATTAGAAGCTGCACGAGCTGCCCCCCGCCCACGTCCGGTCCCACCACGACGCGCTCGGTTGTGCCATCAACTCGGAGCATCAACACCACGATCGGATCGCCGAGATAATAATGATAAAGCTGGTCGTTGCGGATGCGATGCAGCCGTACCGGTGCGCCGGGCGTCACCATAAGATAGAGCAGCGGAGCCGGCAGGCCGTCCATCGGCGAATGGCGCGGGCAATCCGCCCGGTGCGATTTGCTTTTCACTGGTGAAGGTCACCCACACGAACCCGCACGTTGCGTGTGGCTTGAGCTTCAAAAGATTGCGAACCTCGTCGGCAGTCAGATCATCGGTCATCTTTCAATCGCAGCTTAACACGTCGGCGGCCGCGTTTTAACTCACGCGTCTCCCTACTTGAACATCGAACGTCCAACATCGAACATCCAACATCGAACGGCGAATCGCTGAATGAACGTCGAAAATCAAACCATAAAGGCTAAAGATCGAACGGGTATGATCGACGTCATCGCGTACGATACGAAAACCGGCGAAGTCGTGTTGGTGATGAAAGAACCCGACGGCTGGGACGGTTCGGACGCGCGATTGCTCGGATTGCAGGATCGATTCAACGCTTACGTTTCATTTTTGCTCGACGGCGAGATGGCGAGCGAACATCCGGAGCTTGCCGGCAAGCCGGCCCGAATCGAGCTGCGGTGCGCGCACATGCCCGACTCGCGTGCGCTCGAATTGCTTGGCATGATTCACGATCGGCTCGCCTTCCAGGAAATTAAAATGGAAGTCGTCGTCGCTGGGGAGTGACGGCCCCGCGCCGACTTAGTATTTCAAAAACGAGATAACCGGTGTCCGCCCAAGTTTTTCGCGACCGTGAAGGAATTCCAGCTCAATTAAGAACTGCGCTTCGAGGAGTTTGCCGCCTGCCTTTGCGATCAACGCGGCAGCAGCGGCGGAGGTTCCGCCGGTCGCCAGCAAATCATCGACTAACACGATTTGCTCGCCCGGTGTCATGGCATCGATGTGCATTTCCATTTCCGCTTCCCCGTACTCGAGCGAGTACTTCGCGATCTCAGTCTTATAGGGCAATTTTCCGCGCTTCCGGATCGGGATAAACCCGACGCCGAGTTCATACGCGACTGCCGATCCAAAAAGAAATCCACGTGCGTCAATCCCGACGATTTTGTCGATCTTTTTTCCGCGGCAGCGCTCTAAAAACAAGTCAATCGACGCGTGAAACAGGGCGTGATCGCTCAAGATCGGGGTGATGTCTTTGAAAACGATTCCCTTTTTCGGAAAATCAGGAACGTCACGAACGCCCGCGCGCAATTTGTCGATTAAGCCCGCCATCACCGCTGGGATGCTAGCGTTCCGTTACCAAACGTCAACGGACCGCATGCTCCTGGTAAATTACGTCTCGACCGCGGGCGCCGCGGGTTTGTAAATCCAGAATGTGACGAGGCCGAGTAGAATAGTTTGCGCGATGCCGGCGAAAAACCATTTCGCAGCAATTGAGCCAGGCATTGGCACGACAACATACATGATGAGTGCCCAGACTCCCGAGAAGAGGCCCATCAGGACGCCGTAGCCAACGGCGCAACTGATCTTACTCGTGCGTTCGGCGAAGCCTTTTGCCCAAAGGATCACGAAAGTGATCACGAACAAAAGTTGAGCGCCGAACACCCAAGCCATGCGGGATGTCATTTCGACATCGGTGCGCCAGAGCTGTTGCGTGGCGCGGTAATCGGGCGTCATCCAGATCCCGTGGATAAGAAAATCAGTCACCCAAAGAACGATAAATGCGACGACAATGGCAAGAATAAGACGTTTGATGTTCATATTGACCGACGGTTGTAAAGATTTCTGCGCGAAAGCGCAAGGAAACGACGGTTTGCCAAGCTCCTGCGCAGCTTTTACACTTAACTTTCTTGGTGGATCGACTCCTTCTCATCCTTTCGACGCTTTGCTTTCTCGCGGCAGTCGTGCGGACCATTGTCGCTTTACGGGCGGGCATTTTCCGGCCGGGACAATTCAATTTTCTCGCAATCGGACTCGGATTTATTTTTCAGACGGCATTTTTATCAATTCGCGGTCACACGCTCGGTCGCTGCCCGCTGACGAACTTGTTCGAGGTGTTCATCTTTCTCGCGTGGTCGGTGGCGCTGATTTACATGTTGGTCGGCCCGGCCTATCGCCTGTCGCTGATGGGCGCATTTACGGCGCCCCTGGTCGTTTTGCTGCAAGGTTTTGCTTTGATTACGCCAATTGACGTCAGGCATCCGGTGAAATTGCCGGCCAATCCGTGGCTGGAATTTCACGCCTCGATTTCGTTGGTGTCCTACGGGGCGTTCGCGCTCGCTTGCATCGCAGCGATGATGTATCTGGTGCAGGAGCGCCAGCTCAAGACGCATCAATTGCATTCGATTTTTTATCATCTTCCGCCGCTGACCGATCTTTTCGGAGCAATCACGCGACTTCTTTGGTGGGGCTTTGCGCTTTATACGATTGGACTGGTGAGCGGTTTCTTCGTTGGGCGTCCGTTACCCTATGGGCAAGTAGTCTGTGCTTTTGGTGTCTGGCTGCTTTACGGCGCAATCTTGCAGGGCCGGCATCTTCGCCGGCTTGCGCCGAAACACGTGGCGGCGTTATGCATCATCGGATTTAGCGCTGCGCTGACACTTCTTTGGGGTATCACCTTCACCGCGCAAACGCACCCGTTGCCATGAACCTTTTCTGTGTCGGCTTAAGCCATCACACCGCGAACGTGGAAACGCGCGAACGTTTCGCTGGCCACGCTGAGACCAATTGCATCCTGCGCCGGGCAGGATGCGCGGAAGCATTGGTTCTTACCACGTGCAATCGCGTGGAGGTTTATGGCGCCGCCGAGGCGCGCGTGCCGACAAAAGAGATCGCATGCTGCCTCGCGCGCAAGACCGACAACGAATCTCGCGAAGACGCAACGGAATTTTACAGATACGAAGACGCGGACTGTGCGCAGCACCTCTTTCGAGTTGCTTCAGGCCTCGATTCGATGGTGGTAGGCGAGACTGAAATACTGGGCCAGGCGAAAAAGGCGTACGAATCGGCGCGCGCCTCCGGTGCGGCCGGACCTTATCTGCACCGTTTGTTCCAACGAGCGTTTCGCGTGGCCAAGCAAGTTCGCACGCATACTGAAATCACGCGTGGCTCGGTCTCGGTCGGGTCGGTCGCGGTTGATCTTGCCCAGAGAATTTTCGGCCAA
>VBQB01000210.1 GCA_005887855.1 Verrucomicrobiota bacterium
ACATCGTCTTTTGTGCAACCGGGATAAGTGATAGTGCGCTCTTGCGCGGCGTGAAAGGGCAGGGCACCAAGGCCACTACGCATTCCATTTTGATGCGCGCGAAAAGCAAGACCGTGCGCTTTATCCGCGCGACCCACGATTTACAGACAAAGACGATCCGGCTCCGCTCCGATAATCGCGAGCACATGATTTGATAAAATCACCAAGGACGGATGGCGACTACCATTTGATTCGAGCAAGAGCATGATCACGAGCACGAGGTTGAGTTCATCAAATCTCTTTGCTCGACAGCTCGATCTCCATTTGTTCAAATGAGAAAAAACCCGCCACCTATGAGACAAATACCGAAAACTGAATTGTCGCCGGACAACGGCTGCGTTATCGACATGAAATGGAAACTTGGTCCGCTGAGCTATCACGCCTCTGCGGCTGGGAAAGCACAGGTGCCGCTCGTGACAGAGGTCATCCGCCTGCCGGAGCTGGTGCTCTATGATCACACGGGTTTCAAGGGCGCCTTCGCTCGCACCAACTTGAGTTTTCATTACGTGGGCGATTACTGGAACGATCGGATCAGCTGTCTCGTCGTCGTGAGCGGCGTCTGGCGCTTTTATCGCGACGAGTATTACAAAGGTGACTATTGGGACCTTGGCCCCGGCTTTTACGAAAGCTTCTTCACCGCCAAAGGCCCCGACGACGTCGTCAGCTCCTTCCAAGCGATTGCGCTGACGTAGCGAGCCGCGCGGATTAGATGGAATTATTCCGTCTAATTCTAATTAGCCGCGGCGATCGATCACGCGAACTCCCCAACCATGGCGCCTCCGACCTTCCGCCTTGCAGGCGTCGAGCTCTATTTCGCCGACCTTGAAAGAGCGCAGGAGTTCTATCAGCAAGTGTTAGGACTCGAACTTGCCGAAGCGCAGGCGGGTCATCACGCGAAGTTCACAACACCCAGCGGTTTCGTATGCCTCGAACGCCAAGGAGTCGAAGACTATGCCTCCGCTAACAAAGCGGTACTGTTCTTGGAGGTCTCGAACCTCTCGGAGGCCCTTGAAAGGGTCGGTCCAGATCGCGTGATTAGGCGTGGTGCTCGCGGGTCAAGCGCGTGGGCAGTGCTGCACGATCCTGAGGGACACAACATCCTGCTGATTCAGGGACCCGCTGCCTAGCATCTGAGCAATCGATTAGAGGAGCCGCGCTGCCGTCGCGCAGATGATTCCGTTCAACGCGGACCTCTGATTTGCGCAGCGTCCGCAGATCGCGTTCGGCAAGAATTTTTCCGTTGCGGTTAATTTGACTTAGCATTCTGCTTTGCAATTAGCTCTCCGGGGGTCGGCCGCCTGCTGCAAAACCGATTCGCAAACCATTTGTCATGTCGCTCGCACGCCAATATCTGGTCGCTGGTTCACTTTGTTTTGTTTTGTTTTTGATTTTATATGGACTGACCTCGAGGGGAGCGCTGCAGGCCTCCGATGAAGTGGCGGTTTTTGCGAGTGGGGTCACGCTGGCCACACACGGCACTTTGGCGATTGATGAACTCCAGTGGCTGAATGAGCACGTCAATATCGGCCAAAAAGGCCCGGATGGTCATTTGTACTCCAAATATTTTCCCGGTAACGTGTTTGGAGTCGCTTTGCTTTACAAGCTGACAGCCCGCTCTAACGATCAGCCCTATCTTCAGCTCGGTTTCGGCGCGCCCGCGCCCACCGAATTAGCGCCTTCCGCAACTGGTGCGCGGTGGGCCTTGGAACTTGACGCCGTGTGGGGCGCGCTCGGCATGACGGCGCTTTTGCTTTTACTGCGTCGTTACTTTGATTGGCGAACGGCCATCCTGACTGTCGCGTTCGTCGGTCTCTGCTCGGATTGGTGGTATCAATCGCGCGGATTATTTTCCGAGGTTGGGGCCGGCGCTTTCTTGGTCATGGGTTTGTGTCTGGCCTTTTACGAGACTCCCTATGCGAGCAGCATCGCGTTGGGTATCTCGATCTTGTTTCGTCCGACCAATGTATTCGCCTTGCCGATCTGGGGAAAAGCCGTCTGGCGAAAAGGTCCGCTCGCCGTTGGATCGGGGCTGATCATTATAGGAGCCGGATTAGCTTTTGCGGCGTTTAACTACCTTCGTTTCGGTTCGGTCCTGAATTTCGGGTATGGGGAGGAGCGTTTTGACGGCGCACTGTTTCAAAATTTGTACGGCATCCTTCTTAGCCCGGGGCGGTCGCCGTTCGTTTATTCGCCGATTTTTCTATTAGCTGTTCCCGGCGCGTATCTTCTTTTTAAAAGAGAAAGATTGCTGACCATCCTCTGTCTCATCGTAGTGACAGGTTATCTGCTCACGATCGCTCGCATGTTCAATTGGGCTGGGGGTGTGTCGTGGGGTTCACGCTATTTGACGCCGACCGTGCCGCTGATTGGAGTGTTCCTGGCGCCGGTGGTTGCGTACGTTTGGAAAAATCGATTGGTTGCGGCGGTCGCGCTCTTGCTTGGAATAATGGGAGTCAGTGTACAAGTGCTGGCCATCCTGCGCGACCCGATGCGGGTCATAATAGAACATGTCGCGACTGGCGAGATTGATTACCAAGAAACGCTTTACACTGCGCATAACTCGTGGCTCGCCTTGCAAATTCGTAGCATGCCGAGTTGGCAACCATGCGATGTCGATTCTTATCCGCTACGGCATTTGTTTACAAATTGCACACGCTGAACAAAAGGGGATTACCCACCGTCGTCGAGGCGCGTAGCAATTTTGAAGACATTTTGCGCGCAACCCCATGAGAGGGTAAATCCCGATCCGCCGTGGCCGTAATTATGAACAACCGTGCGATTGTCACTTAGACGATCGCATTCAAGGCGAACGCCTGATTTGCGATACGGGCGTAGGCCGACGCGTTCGGCGAGAACGTGTGGATCATCGATGTTCAAGACCCGACTGCATTCAGCGACGATCCGCGATGTGGAGTTTGGGTCGACGGCAAGGTCGTCGCTCAGTTCGTTTGTTCCGCCGAAGACGCAATCGTTCGCGCGCGGGATCGCGTACATGAGGGGCGGGTCATCGCAGACGATCGCGCAAGAGACGTCAAGCTTGGGTACAATCGCCACCTGGCCACGATGCGGTTCAAGATCGACGTCGCGAACAAGATTTCTCGCGCCAATACCGGAACAATTGATGACGAGATCGAATTCGCTGCTGACATCTTCGAGCTTTTCCAAGTGCACATTGGCGGTGATTGATCCGCCAGCTTTAATCAATCGTTCCTCGAGATAATTTAAATAAATCGTCGTATCCATCAGTGGAACGGTAATCGCGAAACCGCCTTTGAATGCAGTCGGAATAACTGAACTGTAGCTACCGCGCTGCGCATGGTCCGGATCCGGGCAAAGGCTGGGTGCTAAAGCAGAAGAGTCGAGAGCCCGACCGCCGAGCGGAACGGCCCAATTTGGAATTTGAGCTTCACCGGTTCGGGAAAGTTGACGGAGCTCGATTATCGAGACGCCGGCGCGGGGCTCGCGGCTAAGATCGACAAGCACCTTATACGTTTTCAGTGCCCACGCGATCACCGCATTCGCTGGCTCGGCATCGTAGGGATACCAGATCGCTGCCGCGGCGGCGGAAGTTGTGCGCTGTCCGGTCTCC
>VBQB01000211.1 GCA_005887855.1 Verrucomicrobiota bacterium
CAAGGATACAGCTGGCCTGCAAACGGCCTTGCAGACAGTTCCCTCCTACATCGAAGATCTGCTATAGTCTTGCCGGCGCGGGAGTTGTGTCCGCAGGGTGTGAACGCAGCCTAGGTTCAGGGGCAAAAGCGAGCCTCTACGTACGTTAGAACTGCCGGGTGAGGGCTATAGTACTTTAGGGATATTGACGCCCAGCCGCCCTTCGCGATATTAAAGACCCAGTACGGGGTGTTAAATCCAAAGGGGTTAACCCCATAAGGACATCAGCTTTCCCCGAGCCATGATGAACAAAAGCGCGACACTCACGGCATGCCTGACTCTAGCTTTGCTGGCGTTGTGTGCCCGGCCAGCAAGCGCGCAGATCGCCAAGGTCGTCAACGACGACGGCCGCCGCTTTTTCATCAACTCCAACCCGCCACTTTCCCCCAAGTTAGCAGCGGCCACAAAACCGCATACCAACATTTATTTGCCCGCGGAAGGCTCGCTTACGGGACGCCCGCACCCGGCCATGAACGTGGACCGCGACGGCGTCGAGAAGCTGATTCACGAAGCCGCCGAGCGCCACCGCATGGATCCTGCCCTGGTCCGCGCGGTGATCGAAACGGAATCTAACTGGAATCCTAAGGCTTATTCCCACAAGGGCGCCGGCGGATTAATGCAATTGATCCCCACCACCGCGCAACGCTATGGCGCCTATGACGTTTTTGACCCGCAACAGAATATCGACGCCGGGGTTAAATATCTGAGGACATTGCTGGAACGCTACAATGGCAACCTCGATCTGGCACTGGCGGCGTATAACGCGGGAGAGGGAGCGGTGGACCGCGCCCACGGAGTTCCTTCCTATCGCGAAACGCGCAATTACGTGCAGAAAGTTCAGAACGCGTACTTCCGGCCCGGCTCCGGCCGCATGCCTGACGCGTTCGTCAACACGCACGCCATCCACAGGGACGTCTCACCCGAAGGCCGCATCATATTTACGAACGACTGAAAACTGTAACCAGTTTTCAGCCCTAGGTTTTCAGCTTCGGCCCCCGGCGGCTTTGGGGACCCAGAAATGTTTTGGCTCGCCTTTTCTTTTTGGGTTCCCTCTTTCTCTGGAGTACTGGAGCGCCTTGTTTAGTATTTGGATTAAGTCTTGCAAAATCACTACGTAGCGAGTTTGGGAATGGATTAGTATTCCGAGGGAACGGCCGGAACGGTGAAAGTGAAAATGCATTGAACGAAGGCGGGGGATGTTGGGGGATGGAGGAAGATGTTTCTGTGGAATAAAAATGCGATTCGAATCTTCGCCCCCGTTTCGCTAGGTTTTGTCCTGACGTCCGCGTTCGCTTTGGCGGCAAACGCAGGAGCGAATTCCGCGGAGCCCACCGCCTCCGTGAAACGCCAGTCCGCCTCCGCACAATTTGCAAGAGCCGAAGAGCAGCGCGCCGCACTCAATTCGAAACCAAGTGAGAGGCGAACGCTTGCGGAATACAAGCAAGCGGTGATGAGTTACCGTCGCGTGGCGCTGATTACGCCGCGCGCGCCGGAAGTGCCCGACTCCCTGCTGGCAGTTGCCGAGCTTTACACCGAGATGGGCGACCGTTTCGGGCGCAGTTATTATCAGTCAGCGGTGGATTCCTACGAATTCCTGGTGCGCGGATATCCTCAGCACAAATATTGCCAGGAAGCGCTGCTGCGCATCGCCAAGCTGCAGCGCGATCAGCTTGCGCAAGCCGCGCAGGCGCAGAAAGCCTACGAAGAATTCTTAAAGCGCTATCCGCGTTCGCCAAGGAAGAGAGAAGTGGAGGAAGCGCTGGCGGAATTGGCGCTGCTGCAAAACAGCGAACAGGCATTGGTGAAGAGCAACGCGCGTGAAGATGCAGCGCCGGCAAGAACTGCGGCATTGGAAGAGGCGCGGCTAAGCGCTCCGGTGCATTCCGGCGGAAAGTCGGTGGCCGCGGCAAATTCCGCGGAAACTCCGCACGTGCGGCGCATTCGTGCGTCGTTGACCGGCGACACCACGCGCGTAACCATCGACCTGGAAAGCAGCGTGGAATTCACTTCCGGAAGAATTGCCAATCCTGAACGGATTTTTTTTGACTTGCACGCTGCGCGGCTCGCGCCCGAACTGGCGCGGAGCACTATTCGCGTGGTCGGTGGCCTGTTGACCGCAGTGCGCGTGGCGCAAAATCAGGCTGGTGTGGTGCGCGTGGCCCTGGATGTGAACGGAGTCAAGGATTACACCGCGGCGCTGTCGAACAATCCGCCGCAATTGATCATTGAGCTGTACGGCAACTCCTTTGGCGCAGAGCCGGTGCGCACAGCGAGCGCCAAGCGCGCAGAAAGAACTCCGCCGGAAGATTCGAGGCCAACCGAAACAGCCGCGAACAACGGAGCGCGCGATGCACAAACGGTTGCGGCAAAGAGTCCGAACGAAGAGGTTGCTCGCCCGTCTGAACCACCGCCCGCCGCCAACTCGAAAAGCGTGGTCACCGGGGCGTTAGACAGCACAAGCACGGGGACAAATGCGACGCAGAGCCCGCGCAACACTCTGCCCAGCGCGAAGAACTCGAGATCAAAATCATTTAAGGCAGCGGACTCTAAGCCGGACTTGGTCCGCCCGGCGAGCGCCCCGCAGCCCACGCGCGACGGGCAATCCACACTGACGCGAACCTTGGGCCTAAAAATCGGACGGATTGTGATCGACCCCGGACACGGCGGCCACGACACGGGCACCATCGGGCCGACCGGCTTGATGGAAAAGGATTTGTGCCTGGACGTGGCGCTGCGGCTGGGAAAAATCATCGAGCAACGGCTGCCGGGAGCGGACGTGATTTATACGCGCTCCGACGATACCTTCGTTCCGCTGGAAGAGCGCACGAATATCGCCAACCAGGCAAAGGCTGATCTGTTCATTTCCATTCACGCGAATTCAAGCCGCGATTCCGGCGCGCGCGGGATTGAGACGTATTACCTGAATCTGAAGGGCTCGGCTGAAGCCATGGAAGTGGCCGCCCGCGAGAACGCCACGGCGCAGGAAGGCGTGCACGACCTGGAGAACCTGGTCAAGAAAATCGCGCAAACGGAAAAAATTGATGAGTCCAAGGAATTTGCCGAGGACATCCAGGACTCGCTCGCGAAACGGATCGAAAAGGCCGGCAAGACCATCAAGAACCGCGGCGTCCGAAAAGCCCCGTTCTTGGTGCTGATTGGCGCGGACATGCCTTCGATCCTTACGGAGATTTCCTTCCTTAGCAATCCTGCCGATGAAAAGCTATTGAAGCAGCCGGAGCAGCGGCAAAAAGTGGCCGAAGGCCTTTTTCAGGGCATTTCCAGCTACCTGCAGAACATGAACAGCATGACTGTGAACCTTCCCGCCAAGAGGAGTTCAGGGCAGCACGGGCCCAGTACGGCCACGGTTGAACAATCCAGAAACCAGCGGTAGTCTGTTGGTGTCTAATAAGTGTTAGGGATGCGCCGTCATTTTCCTGTTTTCCTTGTCTTAGCCCTCGCTCTTCCGAGCGCGCCGTACGGCCTCGCGCAAAGCGACGCCCAAAGCTATTTCCCTGATCGCTTTGGCAACTGGGTATCCACCGCTTCCCCGACTAAGGTGAAGTGCACCGACCAGGAAGCAGCGCTCCTGACCGAAGCGGGCATGGAGG
>VBQB01000192.1 GCA_005887855.1 Verrucomicrobiota bacterium
ATACGCATGAAACAGCCTGGTCCTCTCCGAATCAAAGATTCTAAACGTTCCCAGGCCCATCTTCTGCATCCTGAACTTGAGCGAAGTCCAAAGCACCCCTAGGCCATATTTCACGCTCCGCTTGAAACTGATCGAGGATGCTTCCGCAAAATACTTTGTCGGGCACGATATCTCGCCGATCTGATAATTGAAGTAAATGGCCTGAGCCAGCACTTCGTTATCGAACAGAAAGTCGTCGCTGTTTTCCTCGAGTGGCAACGACTCGAGCACGCGACGGGAGAACGCCCGGAATCCGGTGTGGTACTCCGACAGTTTGTAACCGAGTAGCAGATTCTGAACAGCAGTCAGGAATCGGTTGGAAACATACTTATAGCGCGGCATCCCGCCTTCTAGCGCGCCGACGCCTAAAATGCGCGAGCCCAAGGCAACGTCGTAATGACCGGAGGCTATCATTCCGGTCAGTGATGTCACCAGCTTGGGCGAATACTGGTAATCAGGATGCAACATGATCACTATGTCCGCGCCTCGCTTGAGCGCTTCGCGGTAGCAGGTTTTTTGATTCCTGCCGTAGCCCAAATTCCTCTTGTGCTGGAATGTCGTGACATTCAGCTCGCGAGCCAGATCAACTGTCTCGTCGGAACTGCTGTCATCGACCAGGAGCACCTCGTCGACGATATCGAAGGGAAGCTCCTCGTATGTCTGGCGCAATGTCCTAGCGGCGTTGTACGCCGGCATGACTACGACAATTCTTTTTTCGTTGAGCACGTGATTGTCTCCTCAAGTGTCTTGTCGAAGCTGTTAGGTGAGTTTAAGATTCGCTCGTTTTGATGTAGCGGGTTCCAATATCCTACGCAACCGGGAAACGGGTTTACGTCGGCGCCATCTAATTTGCTGGTTTTTTCCCCAATTTATTGACTGAGATGAACCGCAACGGAGGCGCTCCAAAACTTCTGCCACTCACACTGGCGCTGAGCGTGCTGATCTGGATTATTGCGACTACTGGTGGTAACCAGGTATTCGTCAAAGAGTGGCTCGGGGAAGCATATGATTCCCAAGCGGAGCACCTTGTGGGCAGTGATGTGGGGGTCGACGTGAGGGCGATCGGCCCTGAAGCAATGATCGTCAACGGGAAGGTGCGCATGTATTTTGGGCCCTTCCCTGCTTTCTTGCGAATTCCTCTGAATTTCATCTATCCGACGGGACGTGGAACGTGGTCTCGCGTTTCTGGCTTTTTTGCTGGAACGATTGCGCTGTTTGCTTTCGCAGGTCTGGTAGCGCACGCCGTGCGCGCATCTCCTCTTTCAGCAAACGCGCGCCGCTGGTTAGCAAATGCGTGCGTGATGGGATTTGTCCTCGGTTCGCCCTTCCTCTTTCTTCTCGGAAATCTTTCGATTTACAATGAAGCAATTATCTGGGGATTGGCCTGGTCGCTTGCGGCGCTCTACTTCGCCAACATTTGTCGAAATGCGGAAGGCCGCGTATTCACCTACTCGCTAATTGGATTCTCCATCTGTTCGAGCTGCGCCTTGCTATCGCGGGTCACATTCGGGGCCGCGCTTGTTCTGATTGCTCCGCTCCTTGCTCTGCGAATACGGCGTGGAAATCGGCTGGCTAATTTCGCCGCACTCTCTCTTCCCCTTGCCACAGCGCTCGCCTTTCACCTCATGCTGAACTACGCCAAGTTCGGTACCCTCATTGGAGCAACCTACGATTTCTACGTCAATCCGGTGCATCGGGAGTTCGCCTACAGGCACGGCATCTTCAACCTGACCCGCGTTCCTTACAGCTTTGCGGATTATTTCAGTTTGGTTCCTCCATCTTTGCATCTTCAGCCGCCGTTTCTCCGCGTAGATAGACATGCTCTTCCGAATTCTGCACCTTTCTCGCTTCCCCTCAGCGAGACTTTCTTATCGGTTCCATGGTGCTCGAGTTGGCTTGTCGTTGGCGCTATTATGGGAGTCGTCTGTCTCCTTCTACCAAACCGAACGGACTATTTTCAGCGTTGGGTTGCGGCGGCGCTTTTCGCCGAGTTCGTTTGCATATTGTCGTACTTTGCCCTGGCTCAGCGTTATGCGGCAGATCTCTACCCCTTCCTGATTTTTTGTCTCGTGGTTTTTCTAGGCACAGGTGGAATCGTCTTGGTTCGCATGCGGCACCTGTTGGTCGGATTAGTCGCCATCTCGATTGTCATCAATTCGCTAGCCACCGCCTTCTGGCTCGCATCTGATCCAAACCTGCCGACGGAGACGCGCACGTTTTGGAGTGCGATTGCGGGCAAACAGCCACGCTCGCTCAAATGAGCATCACAACTTCGATGGTGCATTGAACGGCAACCAGCAATGCAACGGCGCACGCGATTCTCTCCGATCTGCGCACAATTTTCATATCGATAAAGAGAAATGCCGCTAAGAAAAAGGAAAGCAACCCAGGCAGGATAAGCCGGGGAGTCCAGTAGCCGAAGAGCGCGCCGCCGTGAACAAAGGGGATCGGTAGAAACATTAGCAAGAAGTAGGCGACGCCCAGCAGCACGGTGAGGTGCTCGCGCTCAAGGTCGCCTTTGACGAGTCGGCGAAGAGCAGATGACAAAAGCCACGCAGTTCCGACCAACGCTGACGCCGTCCAGATTATTCCCAGATACATTGACGCCGACATGACCGGCGTCTTCCAAGCGGGACGCGTCTTCTGATCGGGAATAAGAACTCTGCCGATATTTTGTGGGACAGAAAGCTCTTGAAACAGATTCATTGGATCAGTGAAAACGCCCATGTGCGACAAACCGAGATAGCTGTATCGGTGCGGCAGAAGAATCTCGCGCTTGAAGTACTCGGGCGCCCGAAAAAGTCGGAGGTCGTTCGCCTTTACAGAAAGAAGATCTCTGTAGGTCATATCGGGAGGGACGCCTTTCTGCAGCCAATGTTTTTCCGTGTTGTAGCCGTGCGCTCGTGTGCTTGCCCAAAAACTGTGGATCGATAGCACAGAGGGGAGCAGCAAGCTCAGCAGGCAAATCGCAACGAAGCGTTGCAACTTCCATTGCCGTTTTATCCACAGGAAAAAGAAAACAACGACCAGCGCGGGAAGTAGCGCCATAAAGCTGTACTTCACCCACACTGCCACGGCTAAAGCCGCACCGAGAAGCGCGGCGCTCCAAAGAGGCGATGTTTCGTGGACCAAAACTCTGTTGACAACAAAGAGCAGCAAAACAAACAGCGGAACTGTCATCGAATCGGGCCCGAGCGTCGCGGCGTGGATGATTCGCACTGGCAAAAAGATCAGAAATAAGAAGAGGGCTGAATGAACTATTGTGGACCTAAAGCATGGCTGCGTGTAACAAAAAAAGTACCACAGCGCGACGAGATTAATCGCCAATTGGAGTATAGACAACGCAATTGGAAACGAATTGGTCGGCCCGACAACGAAGAAAAGCGGGTGACCTAACAAGTAGTAGATCGGTGGGTTGGTGGAGGCGAAATCGAAAACCTTCGGCCATTGGATCAGACGCGACAGATGCGTCGGGTAATCCGGCCCGATGTAGCCACCGCGAA
>VBQB01000193.1 GCA_005887855.1 Verrucomicrobiota bacterium
TGAGAAGATCCCAAAAATCGCCGATGGCTACCGGCCGTCCGCCGCGTGCGACAAGCACGGGACAATCCGCATGATTCAAAATGCTGCGTGTGAGATCGCCCATAATGTAATGGCGAAGCAGCCCGCGTGCTTGCGACGTGCCGGTCACGATCAAATCGTAGTCGCCATCACGCGCTTCTTCGAAAACTTGGTCAATCACAATGCCATGCCGAAGCCGCACTTCGGCGGAGACACCAAGGCGTTCGAGCTCTCTTTTTTGCCGCTGGAGATTTGTTCCGAGTTCTGATTTTGATTCGAGCAGTCGACTGACATCTTCTTCGAGTTGCACCAAATCGGCATAAATCGCGGGCGGCTCGGCCATGACGTTCAGCAACGTCACGGAAGCCCCGAGTGCCGCAGCCAATTTGCCTGTGAGCTGTATCGCTTGCTCGATGAATTCTTTTCCGCCTGTGCAAACAAGAAAACGCTGCAATTGTTTGCATTCGCCGATTGCGACCAGCACCGGCGGCTGAATCGCTTTGATCACTTCGTAGGTCTTTTCCGAACGCCAGTAATACCCGGTCGCTCCAGTCCATCGCGCCCCGATTACGACGAGATCATAGCTCGTTTTGGATGTCTGATCGAGAATCTGGCGGACGGGTTCGCCAGCGTGCATGCTGATCTCCAGCCCGAATTTTTGCGCACGGAGGGATTGCGCCTGCTTCTCGAGCGCTTCGCGCAAAGGGCGTTCGTCGCCTGACTTTTCGGCGATGCCAAGGATCGTCGTTTCAGCCTGCAGCGGCCCTGCCAACAATCCTCCCAATTGGATCGCGCTTTCGGCGGCAGGCATTCCATCACTGCAAATCAAAATTTTCATCGAGGTTACAATTTGTGTCCGGTGAACAGGGTATAAATAACGATGACTGCGCCGATCAGTGGCAGCGGCACAAAAGCGAGTCGAATTTTCGGTCCGGCAAAATATTGTGTGGAGATGGCACCGATTTGCGCGCCAATGGCCGCGCCGGTGTGCATGACGAGCGCAATCAAGATATCCACGTTGCCCTTAATCGCATGGGTGAACGTGCCGTAACTGGCTGAGATGATGATCTCAAACAAATCAGTGCCGACCGCCAGGTGAGTGGGAATCCCAAGCACATAAACCATCGACGGCATCCGAATGTAACCAGCACCTCCGCCGAGAAAGCCTCCGAACACCCCGCCCACGAATGCAACCAGGAGAATCATCCAGAGCGAAATCGCTTTCACGCCGGATGTGGGAAGAGCAATCATCGGCCAAATCTTCAGCCGCTGGATCGTGCGCGTCGTGGGTCCGAAGGCCGATCTGTCCCGCTTCGCGATTGGACCTTTTACTTTTTCTTTGGATGATCGTCGTTTTTGCGACCTTCGTGTTTTTTGGCTTTCCCACAACATGAAGGCCGAGATGCTCAGATAGACAACAATTGCGACAATGCTCACGATCAGGTTGACATTGCCCGCGCGCTTTAACGTTTGAATCAACTGCGCGCCTGCCTCCGCGCCGGCAATTGTTCCGATTGCCATGATCAATCCGAGGCGAAGATCGACATTCCCGAGTGCGCGGTGTCGTTTTGCCGCCACTACTGATTTTCCGACGATATGCGCGAGATCGGTGCCGACCGCGAAATTCCAGTCCAAACCAACGAGGCGTAGGGCGGGGCCCGCAATGAAACTTCCTCCAACCCCAAAAAATCCACCGAGAATCCCGACGAGAAACCCTACAATGACCAGATAGATCGGGCTGATGTGCGCCCCGGAAATTGGAAAAAACATGGCTTATTCGGAGCGGCCTCCAATAAGGCGGAGCAAAAAGGTGGTAACACTTTCGAGAACAACGGCCTGACCGATGATGAGTAGGATCGCGACGCCGGCATAAGTGTATCGATGGTGAACCTCGAGCCCGTAGAGCCACCCTCCGAGCAAATGCAAAACAAGGAAAAAATAGCCGGTGACCAAGAGCGCATAGATGCCCAATTCAATTGCAAAAGCTCGCAGGGTTTTGGCGGTCTCCTGTTTCATCAGAAAAAGAGTAAATCGTTACATCGTTAACGCGTTAAACGACTAAAACGGTGGTTGTCTAACAGCACTGCCGATTCAACAGCTCAACGCTTTACTCATTTAACGCGCCAACGACGTCTGGCGGTTGCGCGAAAGATCGTCAACGGGCAAATTCAATTGCGCTGAGAGCGTTTCTTCCTAACGTTCAACTTCGCTTTTACCGGAAAAATATGGCCGACGTTGCAAATAAATACGCCGAAAACGTAGCGGGAAAATTCTATGTCGATGATCAATGCATCGACTGCGATTTGTGCCGCGAAACCGCGCCCGCCAATTTCAAACGCAACGACGACGGCGGCCATTCCTACGTTTACAAACAACCGGAGAGTCCGGAAGAGGAAGCGCTCTGCAAAGAAGCGATGGAAGGGTGTCCGGTCGAAGCCATCGGCGATAACGGCGCGTAAACTTGTAGCGGCGTCAGTGATCGCCGAAATCGATGGGGAGACAAAAAGACCGACGCTCACAGAGCACCGCTACAGCGCCCGTCGCGCTGACCATCGCCGGATCGGACAGCAGCGCTGGCGCCGGCGTCCAGGCCGATCTTAAAACTTTTTCGGCGCTCGGTGTTTACGGATTGACGGCGCTCACCTGCGTCGTTGCTGAGATACCGGGGAAAGTATCGCAAATCGAGCCGGTCACTCCGAAAATCATTCGCGAGCAAATTCAAGTGCTCGCGAAGAGTTTCGGGATCGCGGCTGCGAAGACGGGACTGCTGTATTCCGCCGAAATTGTCGAAACGGTTGCGGGCGCTCTTGTCGATCTTTCAGGCAAGTTCGGCAATCGCGTTCCGCTCGTAATCGATCCGGTAACGGTCGCGACTAGCGGCGATCTCCTTCTTCGTCCGGATGCAATCGCCCTTTACGAATCGGAGTTATTCCCGCTCGCGACGTTGCTTACGCCCAACCTGGATGAAGCCGAAAAATTGATCGGTGAGCCGATTCGCGATCTGAAAGCAATGCGCAAAGCGGGAAAGAAACTGCAAAAAAAATACCGGGTGTCTGTCTTACTGAAGGGTGGACACCTCGCTGGCGGCGATGCAGTCGATGTGCTTTTTGCTGGCGAGAAGATTCGTGAGTTTTCATCGCCGTTTGTTCGCGGTGTCGCGACGCACGGTACGGGTTGCACTTATTCGG
>VBQB01000194.1 GCA_005887855.1 Verrucomicrobiota bacterium
CGCGTGTTGGATCCGATTGATCGTGTCTCCGAAGTCCTCTTCGGTCTGATCATGGTCCTTACTTTCACTGGGTCGCTCAGTGTGGCGGAAGCAGGTCGCGAGAGCATCCGCACGATGCTTATTGGTGCGCTGGGCTGCAATCTGGCGTGGGGAATTATTGACGGAGTGTTTTATCTGATGGGCTGCCTCGCCGAAAAGGGACGAGGACTGCTCGCGCTTCACGCTGTGCGCAAAACCATCGATCCGCAGCAGGCCCGACGGCTCATCGCTGGCACGTTGCCGCCGGTGATCGCGTCCATCCTGCAACCGGCGGAACTCGAGACGATGCACGAACGGTTGAAGCAACTGCGCGAGCCGCCCGAGCGCGCGCGTCTGCACATGGACGATTGGCTGGGCGCGGTTGGCGTTTTTCTTCTGGTGTTTTTTTCCACCTTCCCGGTGGTGATTCCGTTCATTTTCATGCGTAACCCCGGGCCAGCCCTGCGCGTCTCCAACGTCGTCGCCATCGTGATGTTGTTTTTGATGGGCTACGCTTTCGGACGCATGACCGGGCGTCACGCATGGCTGGTGGGTATTTCGATGGTTATTGTTGGGTCGATTCTCGTGGGCCTCACGATAGCGCTGGGAGGATGAAACAAATGCGTTTCCCTGCCTTGATCGTGATTGCCGCCGTCCTCGCGGGCGGCAACGCGCTGGCCGATGCGACGACGAACGCGCCCGATTCCAAAGCGACAAGCGCGCCGATCGCGCTCAGTAAAGAAGTGGACGAGAAAGCCTGGTCCTTCTCGGCTTCGGTCTCCACTTATATCGTGCCTAACGACCAGGAATATGTGCAGCCTACCTTGACCGCCGACCGTGGCTGGCTGCATCTCGAAACTCGCTACAACTACGAGAACCTCGAAACGGGATCGGCGTGGGTCGGCTACAATTTCAGTGGCGGCGGAAAACTGGAGTGGGAATTCACACCGATGCTAGGCGGCGTATTTGGCAACACGACTGGCATCGCACCCGGCTACAAGTTTTCGTTCAATTATTGGAAGTTCGAGCTTTCAAGCGAGGGCGAGTTCGTCTTCGACGTAGGCTCTTCGGAGGGAAGCTTCTTTTATAGCTGGTCTGAATTGAGCATCTCACCAGTGGATTGGTTTCGATTCGGCCTGGTAGGCCAGCGAACACGGGCCTACCAAACCGACGTCGATATCCAGCGCGGATTGCTCATGGGTTTCTCCTATAAGAAAATAGATTTCACAACTTACGTATTCAATCTGGACCGGGATAAACCGACGTGGGTCTTTTCTGTGGGCGTGAGTTTTTGAATTATGCTCCTCATCACCATTTTCATCGCGCTCGTCTGCATTCGGCTTTTGATGCGGAGGCGATGGTGCGCCGATGCCGCGCGCACTGGCAATTGGACCTTGGGCTTATGCGGCGTAGGACCAAGGTCTGACTGGAACCTGTGCGCCCAAGGCCATACTCTGTCAGGTTGGAGCTACTAAGGATTCAAGATCGCCGTCATGGAGAAACCTTCTGACTTACAGGTTGTGCGGGATCACGAGCCACCGAGGAAAGGATGGGTGGAGCCAATCGTCGCCTTGCTGATGGCGCTAACAACGGTCGGCACGGCCTGGTGTTCGTATCAATCGGCGGCCTGGACGCGCCAAAGCAATCGATTGTTGAATGAATTTAACGCGCTCGAGCGCCGGGCGGGTCTGCTGACAATACAAGGAATGCAGCAGGCCACGATTCACACGGCGATGTTCATGGAGTTGCTTGCTGCGCAACAAGCGGGCAACGAGAAGCTCGTGAACTTTTATGCCCAGCGCTTCCCACCAGACGTGCGCAAGGCTTACGACGCGTGGCTTGCGCAGAAACCTTTTGAAAATTCAAATGCCGACCCGCATCCTTTTGTGCCGACCCTCTACGAACCGCGGGGCACGCGCGAAGCTGCGGAACTGAACTCCAAGGCGGCAAGCACCCTAAAGAAAGCGCGAAGCGCAGGCAATGTTTCCGGTCAGTACCTCGCGAACACTGTTTTGTTTGCCACAGTCCTCTTCTTTGCCAGTGCGTCGGGAAAGTTTGAGCAGCAGCGCGTGCGTTCAGTGGCTTTCGTCTTTGCCGTCGCGGTCTTCGTATTTGCGCTCGTACGGACGGCCATGCTTCCTTTATGAGATCCGGCATTCCCTGTTGCGTGCACTCGCGTACGCGAAGCAAAACTAGCGCGACCACAAGGCACTGTTCAAGGCGATCCGTGACGGCCGAATCCAGACGTTAGAAGAATGAAACGCGTACGCACTTACAAATTTCAGTATGCTCTTTCATCTCACAACTTCTCCAAAGACAAGAAGGACTAGAAAAAATGATACTTCCCCCTGAAGTTCAGTTTTACGAAGACGTTCATCTGTTCGTCTGGAGACCGCGCGGGGTGTTGGACGACGCCGCGATTAACAAAGTCTTAGCAGCTTTGGAAGACCTCGAAGGCAAATTGCAGGCGCCGTTCAGTCGATTGTCCGATACGCTGGCAGCCGATGAAGTTGAACTCAATTTCAAATACATTATTCAGGTTTCTCTTCATCGGCGCCTCACTTACGCAGGCCGTCCGCCGGTGAAGTCAGCGATTCTCGCTACCGATGCTACGGCTATTCATTACGGCCAGTTGCATGCCGTACTGACTCAAGGTTCTCCGATCAAAGTCCGCGTGTTCCAGGATCGCGAACAAGCCGCGCAATGGCTTGGCGTTCCGATTGAGCTGCTGGCTGCGGAGCCCTCTGGTGAGAAACAAATCCAGTCGCGCAGCGATTTCCGATGTTCGGATACGCGATGAATTCGCCTGCCAAGTCCACCGACTCGGAAGTTTTGCCCGCGATTTCGAAGGCTTTGCCCGGTCCACCTTTTTTGCGTTACTATCCCGCCCACCGACTCGTGGCCTGGCAACCGCAGGGCACTCTGGACGATCTCATCCTAGACCAGATCGCTGAATGGCTGGTCGACATCGAAAAAGCATCCCTTCCATTTAAGCGCTTCGTTGATTTCAGTCAGCTGACGACCATCGCCGTTCGCACTCGTCACGTTTTTGAACTTGCGCGAAAGAGAGCGAAGCAATTTACCGGAATCGAGCCCGTGCGAACTGCCTTATTTTGTGACGACTGGGTCGGCTTTGGCATCGCGCGTTTATACGAGTCGCTGATGGAAAACACGCTGATCGAGGCGCGAGCATTTCGCGATCTCGCGAGGGCGGCCGACTGGCTCAGCGTTCCAGTTCACGTTTTAACGCTGAAGGATGAGCCAGCGCCTCACATTGAAACCACGGCTCGCAAACATTCTTAAACCAAACTGCGTAACGCCGCGGTCTCGCATACGTCTTCTTCTTAGCAAGCCCAAACTTCCATTATTACGGGCGTCTTGCGTTTTTAAAGCTGTTTGATTTAACAGGTTTACGTTATGAACAAATATATCGCCGAATTCATCCGATGGGCGGTCCTGGCATTTTGAAATAAAAACCAAGTAAATAAGTAGGCGACATGCCAGTTCAAATCCAATATCAGCCTGACGACATTTATGTGCTACGAATCAGCGGCATTTTGAAGCGATCCGAATTTGCCGCAGAGCAAAACGCACTCGCCCGTCAAATCGACAGCGGATCGAAACCTCGCTTGCTCGTCATTCTTGAGAACTTTGAGGGCTGGGAGCGCGGCGCAGATTGGGGGAATGATCTCGACTTCATGATCTCGCACGGCGGT
>VBQB01000051.1:0-14446 GCA_005887855.1 Verrucomicrobiota bacterium
CGATATCGATACGCAAGGCGCGGCCGCCATTCGCAACTTCGATGATCCATTCATTCGCCAAGCCTTGACGGACATATTTATTATGCCACCCGATCTCGAAGAATTGCGCCGGCGTCTGATGAACCGTGGAACGGAAACGGCGCAGCAAATCGACTTGCGTCTCGCCACTGCGGCACGCGAAATGGAATTATGGCGCGACTATCGCTACACTATCATCAGTGGATCGGTGGAAGAAGATTTGCAAAAGTTCCGGAACATCATGGGCGCGGAGAGTTATTTGAGCCGGCGTCTGATTCAGAAATAACTCGGAAATGATTCGCAAGTAAACTGTCGATCTTCCATGGCAACAAACTCAAAACGAGGACGTGAAAAAACAAGCGCGCGAAAAGTGGTGCGCATTCGGCCCGGCACAAAATCAGTCGTGTTCGGAGTTACGGGATCCATCGCTGCCTATAAATCTGCAGAGCTCGCCAGTCTGCTCGTCAAACAAGGCCATGAAGTTTTTGTCGTCATGACGCAAGACGCGACTGAATTTATCTCGCCGCTCACACTGCAGACTCTTTCAAAAAATCCGGTGACGACGAGCTTCTTCGATGAAAAGGAAAATTGGCGGCCCGGCCACATCGAACTCGCCGATCGCGCAAATTTGCTTCTCATTGCACCGGCCACGGCACATATCATCGCCGAACTCTCCCACGGTTTGGCCGCTCATCCGCTTGCGGCGATCGCGCTCGCCACGCGCGCGCCGATTCTGCTCGCGCCCGCCATGAATGGAAAAATGTGGCAGCATCCTGCGACAATTGAGAATGTGGAAAAACTGAAAGCGCGCGGTGTCGAGTTCATCGGACCGGAAGAAGGAATGCTCGCGTGCGGTTATGAAGGTCTTGGCCGGCTTTGGAAGGTGGACGACATTGCGTTCCGCGCCGAGTTCCTGCTCGCGCGTCAGGACAATTTGATCGCGTGAGATTTCTCATCACGGCCGGCCCAACGCGTGAGCCGATCGATCCCGTTCGTTACATCTCGAATCGTTCCTCGGGAAAAATGGGCTACGCCATCGCCGAAGCGGCGCTCGAGGCCGGACACGATGTCATTTTGATTTCCGGTCCGGTGAATCTTGACCCACCGCCTGGCGTGAGAGCCGTGTCGATCTTAACCAGCGACGAGATGTACGACGCCGTGCATCGGCATATCCGCGATTCTGACCTGCTCGTGATGAGCGCGACGAACATCTCGTGCTCGATTTAATTCTTACCCGCGACATTCTCGCGTCACTCCCAAACAAAGATCGACAATTTCTCGTCGTTGGTTTCGCCGCGGAAACAAATGATGTCGAAGAAAACGCCGCGAAAAAACTCCGCGAAAAAAATTGTGACATCATCGTAGCGAACGACATCAGCAGCGTGGATTCAGGAATGGAAAGCGACGCAAATGAAGTGACAATTTTTTTTCGAAACGGCGAAAAGAAAAAAATTTCGCGCGCGCCAAAAAAAATTCTCGCGCGCGAGCTCGTGAAAATATTTTCACATTCGCGAGAAAAACGGTTGACAAAAAAAATGTGATGACTACTGAACTCGGTGTAAGTGAAGTCATTCCCAACTCTTCACAAAATCTCCGCGATTGCGGATTGAAAGGGGGGAATAGAGTCGATGGCAAAGAAAAAAAAGAAAGCAGCTAAGAAAAAAACAGCGAAGAAAAAGAGGCATTAAGGCCCAACGCTCGATAACAGCCCCGAAAGCTTTCGGGGTCACAATCCCTAACTTCAACCCGGGAGGAGAATTCAATTTTCCTCCCGGTTTTTTTTGCGCGCGCCGCGATTTTACCTCGCAAAATGCCCACCATGGGCCACAACGATCTTAGCGAGAATTCAATTTCGATTTGCGTTGTGCACATCGCGCCCTTTGTGCGAGGTAGTCTTATCATGAAGCATTATCTCGACGTGGCCGAGAAAGCTGCGCGGGCCGCGGGCGAGTTGCTTCGTCAAAATTTTCAACGCCCCCTGCGCGTCAATTCTGCGGAAGCGCACGACATCAAGCTGGAGATTGATGTTCAAGCGCAGAAATTAATTACGAAATTACTTCTGGAAGAATTTCCAGAGCACGCGCTTTACGGCGAGGAAGGAATCGTCGGCGATCAATCATGCGAGCATCAATGGGTTGTCGATCCGCTCGATGGGACGGTAAATTATTTCTATGGCATTCCGCATTTTTGCGTCTCGATCGCTTTGCGCCTCCGGAGCGAAATCATGGTTGGCGTCGTCTACGATCCAATCCGTGAGGAGATGTGGACAGGACAAAAAGGGGAGACGCCGAGATTAAATGGCCATCACTTTCGCGTGAGCGATCGCGCGGACCTGGCCGAAGCCGTTGTCTCCGTCGGACTTTCCAAAACCGGCGTGACGATCGAAGCCGGCCTGCCGCTCTTATTAAAATTGGTCCATCGCGCACGCAAATGCCGCTTGCTCGGCAGCGCGGCGCTCGACATGGCCTACGTCGCTTGCGGACGTCTTGACGCTTACATCGAACAGGGAATCAGTCTTTGGGACATTGCCGCCGGTTGGCTCTTGATTGAAAACGCCGGCGGAACTGTCGATCTTCGTCCGCGTGAGGACATGAAAGACAAATACAGCATTATCGCCTCCAACGGCGTGATCGATCTAAAACTCTGACCCATGATTCGATGTGGAATCGGCTACGACGTGCATCGCCTTGCCAAAGGACGGAAACTGATTCTCGGCGGCGTCGAGATCGCGCACCCGCTCGGACTTGAAGGACACTCGGACGCGGATGTCTTGTCGCACGCAATCGCAGACGCGCTGCTGGGTGCGATTGCCGTGGGCGACATCGGACAACATTTTCCAAACACCGATGAATCAATTCGTGGCATGAGCAGCATTGACATTTTGCGACAGGTGGCCGCGCTGCTGGCAAAGAACAAAGCGCGCCCAATCAATGTTGATGCGACGCTTATCGCCGAAGCGCCAAAAATTGCGCCGCACATTCCCGCAATGCGAAAAACAATCGCGCAAGCGGTTGCTCTGGATGAATCGCGTGTCGGCATCAAAGCGACGACTAACGAAGGCCTCGGCGCGATCGGCCGCAGTGAAGGCATCGCGGCGATGGCAATTGCGACTGTGGAGCAAGAATGATCTGTTGTTGCAGCCGTCCGCATTCAACGGTCATGGTGAGCGGAGCAAACCATGTCTCAACCGCTGCTCCGATTTTCCGACACAAGAAAGCGCGTCCTTGTTCTGTGAGATCCCTTGCTCCGCTCGGGATGACATCCGATAAAGCATATGTCTCTCCGTTTTTTTAACACTTACTCGCGGGAGATCGAAGAATTTCAGCCGCGCGATCCCCTCGGGCGTAAGATCGACATCTACACCTGTGGGCCGACCGTTTACAGTCGCGCGCACATCGGAAATTTCCGGGCCTATATCTTTGAGGATTTGCTCCAGCGACACCTCGAGCTGCGCGGCTACAAGGTGCATCGTGTCATGAACGTCACCGACGTGGACGACAAGACCATCCGGGGCTGCCGCGAAGCGAACATTCCACTTTCGAAATTCACCGCCCCGTTCAAACAGGCATTCTTTGAAGATATCGAAACGCTGCGAATCAAGCGTGCGGATGAATTTCCCGCCGCCACCGATCAGCGTTACATCGACAAAATGATCGAGATGATCGGCGTACTCATCTCGCGCGATCTGGCTTATCAAGCCGAGGACAAATCAGTTTATTTTCGCATCAACAAATTTCCAGATTACGGGAAGCTGGCGCATTTTGATCTGACACAATTGCAATCCACCGGCCGGGTCAAGCACGACGAATACGATAAAGAACACATCGGCGATTTCGCGCTTTGGAAAGCGTGGGACCAAGAGGATGGCGACGTAGCGTGGGAAAGTCCGTGGGGTCGTGGTCGGCCGGGCTGGCACATCGAGTGTAGCGCGATGGCAACTGCATTACTCGGCGCGCAAATTGATCTTCACTGCGGCGGCGTTGATAACATTTTCCCGCATCACGAAGCGGAGATCGCGCAGAGCGAAGGCGTTACCGGAAAAAAATTCGTGCGCTACTGGCTGCACTGCGCGCATCTGCTGGTCGATGGACAGAAGATGTCCAAATCGCTCGGCAATTTTTATACCCTTCCGAATCTTTTAGAGAAGGGATACACCGGCCGCGAAATTCGCTACGCGTTGATGCGCGTGCATTATCGTGCGCCGCTCAATTTCACCTGGGACGGCATGGACGAAGCCCGACAGGCGCTCGCCCGCATCGACGAGTGGCTGATACGACTTCGTGAATGTAGCGCGAGCGTCCCGCTTGCGAAAACCAAAGGGGAACAAGCTGGAAGCTTGCCCTACACTTTTGAAGAAGCGCTCGACGACGATCTCAACATTTCCGCGGCGCTCGGATTTTTGTTCGAATCGATTCGAGAGACGAATCGCGCGATGGATCAAAATGAAATGACCGCCGCGATGGCAAATACATGGTTAAAATGGTGGGAGCGCGTGAACAGTGTGCTCAGACTTGAGCGACAACTAGTCCTGGACGCGTCCTCCGGCCGATTCACGCTTGAAGGAGGAGATGTTCAGATGGCTCATCTTCCATCCGAGGTCGCGAAGCTGGTGGAAGAGCGCGCAAAAGCGAGGCTTGCAAAAGATTTCCAAAAAAGTGATGAATTCCGCAACGAACTAAGCGCTCGCGGGTGGGAAGTGCGCGACACAAAAGATGGACAGAAAGTTACGCGGCGTGCCGGCGGTTAGCTCGCAACAAATGTTTGCGCCCGCTGAATTTCTTAATCTCGAACACACGGCTCATCCGAAGTTGTTCGAGAACCAAAATTACGTCTGGGACGCGCTCAAACAAATTGGGAGTTACTTGCAATTTCGCTTGAAGCCGGGTGTGCTAGGCGAACTGCTGGGCAAACCATTCATCAGCAACAATGTCTTCGTCGGCAGGGGAACCATCGTCGAACAAGGCGCGGTGCTGAAGGGTCCGGCATGGATCGGTGAAAATTGCCACATCCGCAGCGGCTGTTACGTCCGCGAGAACGTAATCGTCGGCAATGGCGTCGTGATGGGGAACTCGTGCGAATTCAAAAATTGCATTCTCTTCGACGGAGTGCAGGTGCCGCACTTTAATTATGTGGGCGATTCAATCCTTGGCTATCACGCTCATCTTGGTGCGGGGGTGATTCTCTCGAATGTGAAACTCGATCATGGCGAAATTGCTGTCGTTACACCCGATGGCAATATCGCTAGCGGCCTGACAAAATTCGGCGCGATTGTCGGCGATAGAACAGAGATAGGCTGCAACGCTGTCATCAATCCAGGGTCGGTCATTGGACGCGATTGTATGATTTATCCGGGCGTAAATTTTCGCGGCGTCTTGCCTGCCGGCAGCATGGTCAAGCTACGGCAGGATCTTTCCGTGCTCGCGCGCACGGACTGAAGAAAACTAGGTCGCATCGCGGATGGGCGGGGATTCGAACCCCGGGTGCCTTTCGGCACACACGCTTTCCAGGCGTGCACAATAGACCGCTCTGTCACCCATCCGTAAGATCGACAATCGTAAGGTCGATAATTTACATACGAATCTGTTGTAGAGGAGGCTGTCAGCCTCCCGCATATCGGTTAGGACGCTAACAGCGTCCCCTACAGATGCATTTCGGAGTCATCACAGTTGCAATCGCCGGAACAATTCGTCGAGCGGCAGTTGAACGCCGATGTAAAACTCGCCGAAGTCCGCGTACTCGGCGCTCACCGGATCGAAACGCATCTCGTAAACGATCGCTTTGATCTGAAATGTGTCGCGCGCAAACAAGGTCACGCCCCATTCCGCGTCATCGAGACCAGTCGAACCTGTGATGAGTTGTTTTACTTTGCCGGCGAACTCACGGCCGACCGCGGCGTGCCCCTTCATCAATTTACGGCGCTCGTCATATGGCAGCGCGTACCAATTGCGCTGCTCGCCGCGACGTTTGCTCATATCATAGAAGCAAACCACCGGCCAATCGGGCAGCGTGGGATACACGCGGTCCTGCCGGTATTTTTTCATGCGCTCGCGAAACAAATTCATCGCTTCCACGAATTTCTCCGAGTCCGGCTTTAGGTTTTGCTCCTGCTCGAGGGTCTGCGCGTATTCTTCTTCGGTCGTGATGTATTCGCTCTCCTCGGTGAGCGAGAGATAGCTGTACACCGGCGTCAGCACATCGCCGCCTAACGAGAGTGAGAGCTGCTTCTCGATCTTGTTTGCGCTGTGCAAGTCCGGCGTGATCAGCATGAAACCGATGTCCGCTTTCGGCGTCACCATGCTGAGCGTGAGCAATTGCGTCGATTCCGTAGCGCGGACTTCCTGCACGAGGGAAGAGAGATTCGTCTTCGCGGCATTCTGTTCTTCGCGACTGAGCAACTGCCATTGGCCGTACTCGAGCCGATAAAACAAATGCAGACAATGCCACCCCTCTTCGGGAACGAGTGCGGTGTTCTTGTCGGTCATCGCGCTAGTCTCCGCGGCGAGGCAGGGTGGTCAAGCCGCTCAACATGTCATCCTGAGCGAAGTCGAAGGATCCCACCTTTAAGTATCGCAACGGGATTCCTCGACTTCGGTCGGAATAACAATCAGTGCGATGTGGTTTCCACCTTCGGCAAATGCGCGATGCAATATTCCTCGCCGTCGCGCGCGACGCGGAAATCAAGGTTCGGATCGCTCAATTCCGTCGCACCGCAGACAGCGCATTTATGAAGTGGTTCGGCTTCATTGCGAGACTGCTGTGCATAGCGTTTGCGGCGCGCCGCGACTTCACTGCGATGCCGCACTTCGTAAATGATTTCAGGGCCGAAAAAGATCAGATAATTGCTCAACGCCGCCACCACCGCCATGCGATAAGAATTCGAGCCGACAACAAATCCGAAAAGTAAAAACGCCGCTGAAACCCAGGCGACCCATTTGATCTTCACCGGCAAAACAAAAAATAGGTAGATCACTTGATCCGGATAAAAGCGGGCGAAGGCGTAAAAGAGCGACGCAAACAACATTGAGTTGGAAAATCTGGCGCCAAAGAAAAATGCGGCCACCGTGGTGCCGATCATCCCGACAAAAAAATAAAGCGTCAGCCGGAACGCTCCCCACGCTTGCTCGAGGCCTTCGCCGATAAACCAGAGAAACCAAAGGAGAAGGATGATCCATAAAAAGCTGGAGGTTTGTGGGAGAAAAATGTAAGTGAGCAATCGCCAGATTTCGCCGTGGCGGACCCGCGCCGGATCGAGATCGAGCATAAACCCAAAATCCGGATTCAGCCGCACTAGCAGAAAAACAAGGGCGGTAAAGCCGACGACGATGCGCATCAGCCCGGGAATTCCAAGAAAACCAAAACGTCGTTCGAATTTGTCCAGCCAAGCCATGATGTGAGCAAGAGTAGCGCAAGCGTCCCGCTTGCGAAATAGACAGATCGTAAGCCGGAGGTGCTTGCGCTACTTTTTGTCGACGCCTAGCTTGCCCGCGTGAGCGAAACCGCGCAAAAGACCACCCCACTTTACGAAGAGCATGCGCGGCGCGGTGCGAAAATCATTCCCTTCGGCGGCTGGCTCATGCCGGTGCAATACACCAGTATCATAGATGAACACCAAGGCGTCCGGAATAACGTCGGCATTTTCGATATTTCGCACATGGGACAATTGATCGCCGATGGAAGCGGCGCGCACGCATGGCTTAACACCATGCTCACAAACAACATCGACAAACTCAATGTCGGCACTGGCCAGTACACGTTTCTGCTGAACGAAGGCGGCGGGATCATCGATGATCTGATCGTTTATCGGATCGAAGAGCAAAAATTTCTACTGGTCGTGAACGCATCCCGCACGAATGAAGATTTTGCCTGGCTCGATCGACATCGACCAAAGCATGTCGATCTAACGAATCGCAGCGCGGATTTTGGCGGAGTCGCAATTCAAGGGCCGCGTGTCGTGGAACTCTTTCACGCGCTGTTCGGCAAAAATGTCGATCTTCCGCCGCGAAACCATATTGTCGATTTTGGTTTCGATGGAACTAATGTTTCGGTCGCGCGAACCGGTTACACTGGAGAAGACGGCGTTGAAGTTTTCTTTCGCGCGAGCGATGCCGCCAGGTTTTGGAACACCGCGCTCCAAAAGGGCAAGGCGTTTGGGATCAAACCGTGCGGTCTCGGCGCGCGCGACACCTTGCGTCTGGAGATGTGCTACCCGCTCAACGGCTCCGATTTGTCCCCAGAACGAAATCCGATCGAGGCCGGACTCGGATTCTTTGTCGATCTAACGAAGCCAAACTTCATCGGCCGCGACGTTTTGCTGCGAACGAAAGATGCCGGCCCGCAAGAAAAGCTCGTTTCGTTTCGCATGAAAGAAAAAGGTCCGCCGCCGCGGCCACACTATTCGGTTTTCGATAATGGCGAACGCGTCGGCGAGGTGACCAGCGGCACGCTTTCTCCGAGCTTGAATTACGGTATTGGCATGGCATACGTGTCCGCGCCGCACGCGAAGATTGGAACCCAGATCGACATCGAGATTCGAGAAAGGAAATTTCCCGCCATGATCGAAAAGAAACCGCTCTACAAAAAATCATGAATGTCCCCGACGATTTGCTTTACGCCGAGACCCACGAATGGATTAAACGCGAAGGCGAGAACGTCCGGGTCGGGATCACCGACCACGCGCAATCGGAATTGACCGACGTGGTTTACGTGGAGTTGCCGAAAATGGATCGGCAGGCGAACGCGAAGGAAGCCATTGCGGTCGTCGAATCGGTGAAGGCCGCCAGCGACATTTACGCGCCGGTAAAAGGAACTGTTGTGGAAGTAAACAGAGCGCTCGAACCAGATCCGGGCTTGATCAACCGCGAACCCTACGGCCAAGGCTGGATTTTCGTTCTCAAGATCGACAACCCGGACGAGCTGAAAAATCTGAAGGACGTGGCGGCGTACCGAAAGCAAATCGGCTAGTCATGAGGATATTTGCTCATAATAATATCCTTCGCTGAGCGGTTTCCCGAGATTTTTGACATTCGGGTGAAGGTCTTTTCCGTTCGGAGCGCCATTGCTCCTCGAACGCCGTTTCGTGAGTTTGGACTTTCCGTGCCGCAGTATGTCGAATGTTCGAATCCCAGATGCAAAAGCGGCCGATTCCGAATCTGGCCCGTTATTGCAATGGCTTGTTCCCGAGCCGATGCAACGTTCCACAAAAGCAGCGTTTGCAACGGCAACGAGCAGAGTCGCAATCCACGAATACCCTGTCTCAACACATCTACTGTCGAAGGAGAAATCACGTACAAATCGAATGAGTCGAAGCGCGGCTAGACAGCGCGCTTCAATCTATTCCACCGAGCGTGCGCGCCTGAAACTGAATTTTCTTTTGGCCAAATAGGTCGAAGGTTTGAAAGCGCCCAGCATTGTTTGAATTGCAGGTCGTTTGGCGAGATGTAATTGAAGTTCATACGCGGAATGACGTGATCGATATGGATCCCTCCGCCGAAGAATTTGTCCCAAGTCATTCCTTCCGTGAACTGTGATTCGAGGTGAGCCTTTAACTCTTCCACAGAATATCCGAGCAGATTTTCCCATTTGCATTTTCGTTTTGAGCCTAGCAGAGCGCTTCGAACTGACTGACTCATCCGATGGTAAAGCATTCCTTCGGTGGTTGAACGCGTTTTGGTGCGCGACCGCTTAATCTGCGCGCGATATTTTTCACCCATCCGTTCTCGCTTGGCCTTTAGCTTTGCTCGATATAACTCCGGGTTTGCGGCGTATCGGTCTCGATATTGCTTGTTTACGCGATCCCTATTTTTTCGCTGCCATGAGAGTGTGAGCGTCCGCTGTTTCGCCGGATTTTTGTCACGCCATCGCTTCTTGGCCGCTCTACGCAGTCCTTTCTGAGCTTCGGTCAAAAGATGGTAAGGTTTTCGCATTTCGTTGTAAGTGCATGTTTGCAGCCGAGTTTCAAATCTTTAATTCGGCACCGCCTCGAAGATCGATGATAGCGACGCAATCGTCCGGGAAGAAGTTGCTCTTTTCTCTGGGGCGACGCTGTGCTTAATTCGTCGTTTGCCCGTGAGCAGCAAACCGAAGCAACGAGAGACAAAGCTTAACTTTGAGAGTGCGATGGATCGGCTCGAAGCAATTGTCGAGCAGATGGAATCGGGCAAGCTGCCGCTGGAAGATCTGATCGTGCGCTATGAAGAGGGAATGAACCTGGTAAAAATTTGCCAGGAACGACTTGCTAACGCTGAGCAAAAGATCGAAATCATTGCCCGCAATAGCGCGGGCAAAACCGTGGTCAAAGATTTCGAGCCAACGCAGGAGCCGCCCGCACCGGCCAGCGAGGTAAGCGAAACCGAAGTAACAAATGATGAAATCAAACTCTTCTAAGTCCTCCGGGGCGGCAGCTCCACCCGCGCGCTTGCTCGACGGGATTCGTTCGCCCGCGGATGTGAAAGCGCTGCGCGAACAAGAGCTGCCGCGGCTCGCACAGGAAGTGCGCGATGAACTGATTAAGATCCTTTCGCAAACTGGGGGACATCTGGGCCCAAATCTCGGCGTGGTCGAATTGACGATTGCTCTGCATCGCGTTTTCGAAACGCCGCGTGACCGATTTGTTATGGATGTGAGCCATCAGGGTTATGTGCACAAGATGTTGACGGGGCGCCTCGATCGCTTTTCTACGATGCGGCAGTACGGCGGCCTCAATGGATTTCTTTTGCGAACGGAAAGCGAACACGATTGCTACGGCGCCGGCCACGCCGGGACGGCGCTTTCCGCGGCCCTCGGCATGGCGGTCGGACGCGATTTGCGTGGCGGTGACGAGAATGTCGTAGTCGTGGCGGGGGATGCCGCGTTCACCTGCGGAATCAGCTACGAAGCGCTTAACAATGTAAAGGCACATACCAAGCGCTTCATCGTTGTGCTTAATGACAACGAGTGGTCGATCGCGAAGAACGTCGGGGCGATCGCAAATTATCTAAATAGCATCGTGGCCAGCCCTACTTTCACTCACCTGCACGAGAAAGCGCGCCGCTTCGTGCAGGCGATCGCCGGAAAAACGGCGGTTGAGTTCGCACACAAAGTCGAAGAAAGCGTGAAGGGATTGATTGTCCCGAGCGTCATCTTCGAGGAACTCGGATTGCGCTACTACGGGCCAATCGATGGACACGATATCCCGTTGCTCATCCGGACATTTGAGTTTTTGAAAACGCAAGAGGAGCCGGTGCTGCTGCATATTCTCACAAAGAAAGGCAAAGGGTACGAGCCCGCGATCAAGCAGCCCGACAAGTTTCACGGTCTCGGCAAATACAAACTGGAGACCGGCGAAACCGCGCCGACGCCGACCCCTACGTACTCGGAAATCATCGGCAAGACGCTGGCGAAATTTGCGGAAAACAATCAAAAACTTGTGGCAATCACTGCTGCAATGCCGAGCGGGACCGGCCTCTCGCATTTCGCGAAGGCGCATCCGGCTCGTTACTTCGACGTCGGCATCGCCGAAGAGCACGCAGCGCTATTTGCCTGCGGATTGGCGACGCAAGGGATGACGCCGTTTCTTACGATCTATTCCACGTTCTTTCAGCGCGCCTACGATATGGCAATCCACGACATGGCAATCCAAAAACTAAACGTCAGGCTTTGCATGGATCGCGCCGGATTGAGCGGCGACGACGGCCCGACGCACCATGGCTTATTCGATATCGGTTATCTGCGGCACATCCCGAACTGGGTGCACATGCAGCCGAAAAACGAAGACGAGTTTGTGGACATGCTCTGGACGATGGCGCACTACAACGCTGGGCCAATCGCCATCCGCTACCCGCGAGGTTCAGGAACGGGCGCGCAGATCAAAGCGGAGCCTAAACTTCTCGAGATCGGCAAAGCGGAAGTCGTGCAACATGGGCGCGACGTAGCGATTTTCGGCTTGGGCAATATGTTTGAGGTTGCGGAAGAAGCCGCCCCCAAACTGGAAGAGAAAGGAATTTCTGTTGCGCTTATCAATCCACGTTGGATCAAGCCGTTGGACACTGGAACGCTTGAATTTTTCGCCCGCGGCGTCGAGGTCGTCTGCACGATTGAAGATCATGTTTTGCACAACGGTTTTGGATGCGCGGTAATGGAACATCTGCATTCGCAGGTGATCAACACACCAGTCGTTCGCATCGGTTGGCCCGATCAATTCATCGAGCATGGCACCATCCCAATCCTCCGAAAGAAACATGGCATCACTGCAGACGCGCTGGTGGAAAAGGTGCTTCCGCTCTTGCGCAAGAAGTCGAGCGTGCGGCCATCCGCGGCCTGATTTAGAATCTCCAAGATAGGCGGCGAGGCCGAGAGAACGGTTGCGCTATGTTTTGCTGATTGGGCAACCACCTCTGATAACACACGAGTCTTGCGTGCTGATGCTATCGTCTCGCTGTCCATCGACGAAACCGAGGAGTTAACAAAAGCGAAGGGCGCCTCCGTTTCCGAAAGCGCCCTTCATATTTGATGGCGGTAAGCCGAATTCTGTGTCCCGAATTTCTTCGGGGCGATGATCATTTATCTCACCCGAATTTCTCCGAGCGTCCGATGAAGTTTCGGCGGTCATAGACCGCCGCTACAGCATCGCAATGCGACGATACCCGAGGGCCAACGGGCCGGCTGCCCTCCCTCTGTTTTGTCTTGCACCGCATGGGGTTTTTCCTGCCTCGCGAATTGCTCCGCGAGCGGTGAGCTCTTACCTCGCCTTTTCAACCTTGCCTGTCCCGGACGCGGGAAGCTGACAGCTTCCCCTACAGTTGCCCATAGTTGCCAAAGAACCGGCGGTGTCTTTTCTGTGACACTTTCCGTCACCGCAATTTTGCAACTGCGGCGCCCGCGTGTTTTACGCGGCATGTCGCCGTATGGTGTTCGGACTTTCCTCCAGCAAGCCTCGCGGCTCACCAGCGATCATCTGCCATCGCACCTAATTTATCATAATCAGCCAGAAAGAAAAGAGCCCCGCGAATTACGGAGTTGATTTGAGACAGAATGAACAAAATGACTTGAAGAAAATTCCGATCATTCGGTCAATTTTGTCAAAGAACTCAGAATGGCGGGGGCACGGTCATGAGGAAGATTGTGATCATGACGAGCCCGATCAGGAGTTTTGCAATCATTCCGCCAAGATTTCCCAACAAGCTGCCCCAACCCGCTCGTCCGGCGTCGATCATTCTTTTCCCGGCTATGAATTCTCCGGTGATCGCACCAATCACCGGCCCGACAAATAAGCCGACGATTCCGAAAAAGATGCCAATGATCGCGCCAAGAGCGGCGCCGAACATCCCCCATTTTGTCGCTCCAAAGTATTTTGCGCCGAAGTAACCGCTCAGGAAATCGAGCGCATAGGTCGCCAGCGTTAGCAACACGAGTACGACAATGCTGTGCCAACCGATGCTTTTCTCCGGGCCAAGCATAATCCGGTGAATGACCGCGCCGGCGAGGATGATGGTCGTTCCCGGAAACACCGGCAAGACCGTGCCGATAAGACCGACGGCGAATAGCACGATTGTGATCAGCCACCAGAAAAGTTCCATGGGAAATGAGTGAACGTGATTCGTGAATGGTGAATCGTGAATCGTGCGTCAGCGATTTAACGGTTTAACTAGCCTCGATCTTCTTTTGACCGAGCAGATGTCGATCTTATACTGGAAGTCCCCTATTTACTTCAAACCGGAGAATTTATTATGCCACTCGCAGTTGGAACGAACGCGCCAGATTTCACGTTATCGACGAAGACCGCCGATGGACCGAAGCAGATCAAGTTGAGCGATAATTTCGGGAAACGAAATACGCTCCTGCTTTTTTTTCCCATGGCTTTCACGGGGACCTGCACGACGGAAATGTGCGACGTGAGCAGCGGTTTATCTGCTTATAGCAACATGAACGCCGCCGTTTATGGAATCAGTGGCGATAATCCTTTCGCGCAAGAGGCGTGGGCGCAAAAAGAGAAGATCACGGTTCCGCTGCTCAGCGATTACGAACACAAGACCGCGAAAGCGTATGACGTGATGTACGACTCCTTCCTGCCGCAACTGAATCTCGGAATGGCTGGCGTAGCGAAGCGTTCCGCGTTCGTCATCGACAAGAATGGCTTCATCCAATACGCGGAGAGCAACGACGACGCGAAACAGCTGCCTAATTTCGACCGAATTAAAGCGAAACTGGCGGAACTCAAGTGACAAAGTTCATATGACGGAACTTTGTCATCCTGAGCGAAGCGCAGCGAAGTCGAAGGATCCCGCGGCGATACCTTTGAGCGTTGGCAACGGGATGTCTAGACTTCGCTCGACATGACAATGAACGACGAGTTTAAGACACTGCAGAAGTTCGACGCGGGAAAAGGCCGCGAGGCGTTCTTTTACTCATTACCCACGCTGGAGGAGCAAGGTATCGGCAAGATCTCGCGGCT
>VBQB01000051.1:14478-16423 GCA_005887855.1 Verrucomicrobiota bacterium
AAATCCCCGGCGAATGCGGAAATTCCGTTCGTTGTCGCGCGCATCGTCCTGCAGGATTTCACCGGCGTGCCGCTCGTGGTGGATCTCGCCGCGATGCGTTCCGCCGTGAAAAAGCTCGGCGGCGATCCAAAAATCATCGAGCCGCTCGTATCGGTCGATCTTGTGGTCGATCACTCGGTGCAAGTGGATTTCTTCGGTTCCGCGCGGGCGCTGCAACTCAACCTGGAAATGGAATTCAAGCGCAATCGCGAGCGTTATCAGTTCTTGAAGTGGGGACAGCAAGCTTTCAAAACTTTCCAGCTCATTCCGCCGGGTATTGGCATCGTTCACCAGGTGAATCTCGAATATCTGGCGAAAGGCGTTCTCTCCTCTCAATCCTCAACTCTCAACTCTCAAGTGTTCTTCCCCGACACACTCGTCGGCACCGATTCGCACACGACGATGATCAACGGGCTGGGCGTGGTCGGCTGGGGCGTAGGTGGAATCGAAGCGGAAGCCGGCATGCTCGGTCAGCCGGTTTATTTTTTAACACCGGAAGTCGTGGGCGTGCATTTGAGCGGGCAGTTGCGCGAAGGCGTGACCGCGACCGATCTGGTGTTGCACATCACGCAATTGCTGCGCGCGCAAAAAGTCGTCGGCAAATTTGTCGAGTTTTATGGCGACGGGGCGGCATCGCTACCGGTGCCTGATCGCGCGACGATTGGAAACATGTCGCCCGAGTACGGCGCAACGATGGGATATTTTCCGATCGATCAAGAATCAGTGGATTATTTGCGGGCCACCGGACGCAGCGACGAGCTGTGCCGCGTGTTCGAAAATTATTTTCGCGCGCAAAAAATGTTCGGCATGCCACTTAAAGGCGAAATTGATTACAGCGCCGATATCGATGTTGATCTGGCGGACGTGCAGCCGAGCGTCGCCGGACCAAAGCGGCCGCAGGACAGGATCAATCTGCCAGAACTCGGGAAGACATTTCGTGCATTGCTCGAGAAACCGGTGAGAGATGGCGGCTACGGAAAGCAAAATGTCGATCTTCGCAAAAAACACTTGGTGGAATTGAATGGCAGCGCGCCGCGCACCGGCGACATGGCTTCGAGCGATACGAAGGAAGATCAAGGAATTAATCCGGGCGACGAGCTGAACAAGATCGAGATGGTGGCAAACCGCCCGACACCCGATCCCGGGAAAGAAATTGAATCTGAATCCAGTGACGTGTTCGCACATGGGCATAGTCGCATTGGGCATGGCAGCGTCCTGATCGCGGCAATCACGAGCTGCACGAATACAAGCAACCCAAGCGTGATGATCGCGGCCGGGTTACTGGCAAAGAAAGCGGTCGAGCGCGGTCTGCATGTCGATCCTGCGGTGAAAACCTCGCTCGCGCCCGGTTCGCGTATTGTTTCCGACTATCTCGACAAAACCGGACTGCAAAAATACCTCGATCAGCTCGGATTCAATCTCGTCGGTTACGGATGCACGACCTGCATCGGCAACTCCGGTCCGCTGCATCCAAAAATTGAGAGGGCGATCCACGAATTCGATCTGGTTGCGGCCTCAGTGCTCTCGGGCAACCGAAATTTCGAAGCGCGCGTGCATCAAAACATCAAAGCAAATTTTCTCATGTCGCCACCTTTGGTGGTCGCTTTTGCGCTGGCCGGTCGAGTGAATATCGATCTTTCGCGCGAACCACTCGGCAAAGATAAGAACGGCAAACAAACTTTCCTGCGCGATCTCTGGCCGAATCTCAATGAGATCAAGAAGACCATGCAATCCGCCCTCAGGCCGGAAACGTTCCGCAAACTTTATCGCGATTTCGCCGATCAAAACCCGAAGTGGAACGAAATTCCATCAAGCGCGGGCGACATTTACGAGTGGGATGAGAGGAGCGATTACATTCACGAGCCGCCGTTTTTCGAGAATTTCTCGATGGAGCCGGGGCACATCG
>VBQB01000195.1 GCA_005887855.1 Verrucomicrobiota bacterium
CAAGATGAAGGAGGGATGAGAAAGCTGTTCAAGCAGTTTTCTTTTCCGGGAGGCATTCCCAGCCACGACGCACCTGAGACACCAGGTTCCATCCATGAAGGCGGAGAATTGGGCTACGCTTTGGTGCACGCCTACGGAGCGGTTTTCGACAATCCCGGTCTTGTGGCCTGCTGCGTGGTGGGCGATGGCGAGGCCGAAACAGGACCGCTCGCCACGAGCTGGCATTCCAACAAATTTCTCAACCCGAGACGCGACGGCGCCGTGCTGCCCATCCTGCATCTGAACGGCTATAAAATCGCGAACCCGACGGTGCTTGGTCGCCTTAGCGACGAAGAGCTTACCGAGCTTTTCTCCGGTTACGGATACAAACCCTACTTCGTTGAAGGACACGAACCTGAGCGGATGCATCAGCTCATGGCAGCAACGCTCGACCTGGTGATCGAAAAAATCCACGCCATCCAGCATGAAGCCCGGAGCAAGAGATCGTCCGGGCTTCCAGTCTCGCCGATGATCATCTTGCGTACTCCGAAAGGGTGGACTGGACCGAAAATTGTCGACGGCAAACCGGTCGAGGGGACGTGGCGCGCGCATCAGGTGCCTGTAGCCGACGTGGATACAAAGCCGGAGCACCTGGCAATTCTCGAAGAGTGGCTGAAGAGTTATCACCCTGAAGAGTTGTTCGATGAGAACGGTAAACTACTTGCAGAACTTTCGGAACTCGCTCCCAAAGGTGAACGCCGTATGGGTGCGAACCCGCACGCTAACGGCGGGCTGCTATTGAAAGACCTGATGATGCCGGACTTTCGCGAATACGCGGTTTCGGTGTCTAAGCCCGGCAAGGGGACAGCGGAATCCACCAAAGTCTTGGGCACTTTCCTGCGCGATGTGATGGAATTGAATCTGGAGAGCGCGAACTTCCGCGTATTCGGTCCTGATGAAACCGCCTCCAACCGCCTCAACGCTTTGTACGAAGCCACGGACAAAGTGTGGATGGAACCAGTTCTTTCGGTCGATGAACATCTGTCGCCAGACGGACGTGTGATGGAAGTCCTAAGTGAGCACATGTGTCAGGGCTGGTTAGAGGGTTATCTGCTCACCGGCCGTCACGGCTTTTTCTCCTGCTACGAGGGCTTTGTCCACATCGTGGATTCGATGTTCAATCAGCATGCCAAGTGGCTCAAGACGACACGTCAGATTCCCTGGCGGCGTCCCATCGCTTCGTTGAACTATCTTCTAACTTCACACGTCTGGCGGCAGGATCACAACGGCTTCACTCATCAGGACCCTGGCTTCATTGATTTCGTAATGAACAAGAAAGCTGACATCATACGTGTTTACTTGCCACCCGATGCCAACACCTTGCTTTCAGTAGCCGACCATTGCTTGCGCAGCCGGCACTATGTGAACGTGATCGTGGCCGGCAAACAGCCGGAGTTGCAATGGCTCGACATGGATACTGCCATTACCCACTGCACGGCTGGCATGGGTATCTGGTCCTGGGCCAGCACCGATGAGGGTAATGAGCCGGACGTCGTGATGGCATGCGCCGGTGATGTGCCGACTCTTGAAACCCTGGCCGCGGTTGATCTTCTAAGGCAACACTTACCCGATCTCAAGATTCGAGTCGTTAACATTGTGGACCTCATGACACTGCAGCCTCGCAGTGAACATCCCCACGGTTTTTCTGATTCCGAATTCGATTCCATCTTCACCACAGATAAGCCTGTGATCTTCGCCTATCACGGATATCCATGGCTCATCCATCGGTTGTGCTATCGCCGACATGGTCACGACAATTTCCATGTGCACGGCTACAAAGAAGAGGGTACTACAACCACTCCTTTCGACATGACGGTCATGAATAACCTGGATCGCTTTCACCTTGCGGCTGACGTGGTGGACCGGGTTCCAAAGTTGCGGCGCGTCGGTGCCCACTTTCGACAATTCCTGCGAAGCAAACTGGTGGAGCACAAACAATATACACGCGAGCACGGTGATGATTTGCCGGAGGTGAAGAACTGGAAGTGGCCTTACTGAAGCGTGAAAATCCTCGTGCTCAATTCGGGTTCCAGCAGCCAGAAAAGTTCCCTCTACCAGATTGACGAAACTCTTCCTGACGATCCGCCTACTCCACTTTGGGAAGGCAAGATTGAATGGCACAACAAGGTCACGGAAACCGAAGTTAAAAACGCGCGCGGAATTGTGCAAAAAAATCGCGCGAAAGTCTCGTCGCGTCCGGAGGCCGTTGAGCATTTACTGGACACGCTGAGCAATGGCGAGACGCGTGCCATCGCATCGCTTGCTGAGATTGACGTTGTCGGACACCGCGTGGTGCATGGCGGCCCGAAATACGAAGAACCGGTTTTGCTTACTCCCGAAGTACGAGCGGGAATCGCCGACGTTTCTGCTTTCGCTCCTCTCCATAATCGCGCCGAACTCGAAGGCATGGAGATTATTGAAAAGTTCTTGGGCCAAGTTCCTCAAGTCGCGGTTTTCGATACCGCATTTCATCGCAGACTGCCGTCGGCTGCAGCGGTGTATCCGGGGCCGTATCAATGGTTCGAAAACGGTATTCGCCGCTACGGATTTCACGGGATCAATCATCAGTATTGCGCGGGGCGTGCCGCAAAGCTTCTGAGCCGAGACTTGAACTCGCTCAAATTGGTGACGTGCCATTTAGGTAACGGCTGTTCGCTGGCCGCGATTCGCGACGGCCATAGCATTGATACCACCATGGGGTTCACTCCCCTCGAAGGTCTCATGATGGGTACGCGCTCGGGTTCGATCGACCCGGGAATTCTCACCTACTTGATGCGCCAAGGTCGCCTCCGAAGCGAAGAAATCGATGATGTCTTAAACAAAGAATCAGGTCTGCTGGGAATCTCCGGTATTTCGAGAGACATGCGCGAGATTCTGGCGTCCGTGAAAAAAAGCCATTCACGAGCAAAATTGGCATTCGACATTTACGTGCACCGTCTTCAGGCTGGCATTGGCGCTATGGTTGCCGTGCTGGGGGGCATTGACGCGGTCATATTTTCTGGCGGGGTTGGAGAGAACTCAGCCGATGTGCGCGATGCGGCTTGCAAACCGCTCGCCTTTCTCGGCCTCAACCTCGATGACGCCGCCAACGGCCAACATACTGCTGATCGAGATATTGCTGCGCCGGATTCGACGGTTCGCGTTCTGATAATTCGAGCGCAGGAAGAGTGGGCGATCGCCAAAGAGTGTTGGCACGTCATGCGGTCTTGATCTGCAAACGCGAAACTCTTCCACTGCTTTACCTTGCGCAACATGGCGAAACCACCTGCAGCAACTCGGCGAAAAAATTCCGTGTGATTACGAAACCAAAATAAGCGAAAAGAGAACCTCACGTGTCCGTCGATCTTCCAACACCCATCGCTATCTATATCGGCGCTGAGAACCGGGGCGATACTGAAGCCTTGGC
>VBQB01000196.1 GCA_005887855.1 Verrucomicrobiota bacterium
TGTCCGCCACCGCTTCATTCCGCCGTGAAAGTCGATCCCTTAACACTCCGGTAATCATCATCAGCGGAATCAACAATACCAGGACGAGAGCGCCGATCCCGAGCAATTTGATGATCGTGCTGCGGCGTCGACCAAATGACGGCTGAGATTTCGGTAACGGCGGCGGTGGCGCGTGTGCGTCTGGCATGCCGGCAGAATGAATGACTGGTCTTTCTTCTGCAATTAAATCCACCCCGAAAAAATGGCCGGGACAGAACTAAAGACGGTCGTTAATAAATTATCCTTGAACTCGCCTTCGACCGCTCATTGCCAAGGCGCTAGCAGAAAAAACCTTCTCCCCTGATCCGTAATTTCTGGCTGAAAGCCGAGTGCGTAACGTAGCCGTTTTTGAACGCTCCCGCGCTTCACCGCGACAGCGCGTGTTTGACGAGCGTAAGCGACTGGTTGATGGCGTCAAAGAATCGGCTGAGGGTGTCCGGATCAGTCGCGCCGGACGCATTCCAATTGATGATGAAAGCGAAGTAGACCCACCGACGTCCAAAGAACATGCCGCCGGCAAGGGACCGGACATGGAAGCCAGAGATATCGACATTGCCGCTCTTGGTATAGGCGCTCACGCCCAGCGGCAGGGGCACGAGATAAATGAAATCGCACAACGTGAGGATGCGGCGGAATTCGTTGAGCGTTTCGACGTGTTGAAAGAAGTCGCCCCGCAAGGCGCGCGAATAGTAGGAAACAAAATCGTCCGCCGAAGACGCGAGCGTCTGCACGTCGTTGAAAAACGGATGCACCTGCGGCCCTTGGACAACTTCCAGAAGTTGTTCCCAAGTCAGCGTCAAGTAATTGCTGGCGCCAAAGACATAACCGGTCAGTGCCCGGGTGCTGTCGGGGATGAGCGTGTTGTTAAGGCCTGCTGCCGCAATGAAACGACGAACATTGTCCGCTCCGGCGAGCTTGAGCATCATGTCCGTGGCGGTGTTGTCGCTGCGGGTGATCATCGCTTCCATAGCGGTTCGCTCGGAAACAATACCGCCGAGGTTCGGAGGATTGAAAGTGGGGCTGCCGAACGACCAAACACTCGAGTCCAGCGCCAGTTCGGTCGCTTCCAGCACGGCGGCAATATCGGGCGAGTCTGCCTGGCGCAACGCCTCGCAGAGCACGAAGGTCTTGTTGGCGCTAGCCGCAAATAACCTTTAGTCCGAGTTTAACTGCACCACCAGCCTCGGTTTGCGGCGTGCCGATCGCGCAAAGATTTTCAGCGCCTTGTCACCCGGCAATGTATTGAAGAGGGAAATGATCGCGCGAGCGACCGCCTCCTGCTCCAGTATATTTGGCGTCCCCGCGGCCAGCGGTGCTGTCACCAAACCGGCGGTGGCGGCGGCGCCCGCTTTCAGGAATTGTCTTCTGGATTGGCCCATGGTCTCTGCTTGCCAGTTAGAAACGTAGAAGGCAAGCCTGAAAGAGTTCTCGACGAGATATGCTATATGATGCAGCGCCTGATAAGCCGAGCCGAAGAAATGCTGGCGCGACTTTCCTGCGTGATTTCAGTCCAGTAAAAGCTCCGCGCGTTTCAAGCACCGCGCGAGCTTTCGCTCTAGAGAAGTTCGGATTCTCGACTAAACCGGCAATATTGAACACGATCCCCTTCAACGAAGCGGACAGAGAGATGTAGTGCGTGATTAAGCAACGAGAAGAAGGCCGTGACGGCCCGAGCGCAGCCGTGCCAACCCCCGAACAAGCCGGACATTCTTACAATTCAATCAGCCAGTATAAGAGTTTGGAGGACAATAATCTACAGCAAATAGACGAGATACTACACTCCAAGGTGTCGGAACACTTTACATTTTATACCTCGTTAGAAACGGCGGCTATGTTCGGCATTATAAAAATCGTTCGCATTTAAATCCTTACTATAAGGCTCTTACATCTACCAATGATTCAGTCAGATGAGCGTTGGTCTATGATATGCTGATAACATCCCGGCCATCCCGAATTTGGGCCAAGACGTTCCAGCGCAGGGCGCAACCGGTAACCGCTGAAATGGCTTTCCCCCTTCGGTAGCAAATTCCGGAGATTACTTCTATGAATAAACTTATCGTGGCAGCGATCCGCTGCTCTCTGATGCTCCTCCTTCCAGCCGTTGCCTACCCGGACAGTGCCCAGTGGGATCTCAATCCCAGCTCGGGCGATTGGAATACGGCTGCCAACTGGACGCCAATGACTGTTCCCAATGGGTCAACGGATATTGCGACGTTCGCTGTTTCGAACACAACCAATGTCTCCATCTCGGCGAATACCGAGGTTAGCGGCATCACGTTCACTGCGGCCGCCACGAATCCCTATACCATCACCGCCAGCGCCGCCTTCACGCTTATCATTAGCGGCACCGGTATCACGAACAATTCGGGGAGCACACAGCAGTTCGTGACCGCTGTGGGTGCAAACGGGGAGTTCGGGCTTATACTCTTCACCAACAGCGCGACCGCAGGGAATTCCACTATGTTTACCAACAACGGTGGCACGGTCAGTGGCGCAGCTGGCGGCTCTACAGTTTTTCGTGGCAGCTCAACCGCAGCTTCCGCCATCCTTGTTGCGAACGGAGGATCGAACGGTGGCGCAGGTGGGACAATTCTCTTCGCAGATCAATCCACTGGCGGCACATCGCGGGTCGAGCTTTTCGGCAACGGCAGCCTGGACATCAGCGCCCACGCTGCCTCCGGTGTGAAGATCGGCTCGATTGAGGGTGACGGAGATGCTTTTCTGGGAGCCAACAATCTGACCGTAGGCAGCAACAACTTAAGTACCATCTTTTCCGGCGTAATTCAGGACGGCGGCCGAGGTGGCGGGGTCGGTGGCTCGTTGACGAAGGTCGGCACGGGAACGCTAGATCTCACAGGAGCCAACACCTACACCGGCAACACCAATGTCAACGGTGGCGTGTTGAAGGTTGATGGCTCGATTACGAGCAACACGTTCGTCAACCATCACAGCACGCTCGCCGGTACTGGAACGATCCATGGCAATGTTACGAACAACGACTTCGGAACGGTCAGACCGGGAGGTGCGCCGGGCGCGCCGGGCGTGCTAACCGTCGTCCATAACTATACGCAGACAC
>VBQB01000197.1 GCA_005887855.1 Verrucomicrobiota bacterium
CACCGCCGCGGCGCCCGTCCATTCCCAAAAACCCAAGTGCCAAAACACCGAATGCCGTAACGCAGCGCGAATAGGCATCGTCCAGGTTACTTTCAATCGAGTAAGCAGCAGCAAACACTCGCTAGATACAAGCCCAACCAAGGGCAACAGCGTCAGGCACGACCAAGTCCAGAACAATCGAGCCCCAAATAGCCTTCGTCCGCGGCCTTTCCACGCGCACCAGCAGCCGCACAACATTCCGATCGCGATAAATCCCGCGGAGGAGCGGGCAAGAAATTCGTGCAGCCGGCGGATTCCTAATACAGAGTGCGCGTGCTGCGGCACGACAAGAGATGCGCAAATCAGTGCAAGAATTCCCGCCATAAAAGCTCCGCGGCTCACCAGAGCCACGCGCGGCGCAGCTATTTTCAAATACCTCCCCAAATATCCGGCGAACGGTAGCATCAACAACGCCGCGACCGATATTCCGCAAGCGGGCATCCAATAATGGGCGGGGTTATCGCGCGGCGACAACAGGTTACAAATAACGCGATAACGCCAGTCGTAATTTTCGGGGAACATCCACGCGGTCGCGCCAAGCGTTCCGAAAAAGGAGAGGAAAATCAGGACCAACAACACAGCCAGAATTCGTTTGCGATAAAACATTGGCAAAGACTCGCACCCAAGATCAAAGCTGCTCATCGGGCGCGGCGTTGCCAGAAGGCCGCGGTTTGACCAGAAAGCGGTCGACTTCTTCGTTGTAGGTTTGGAATGGATCGCCCATGACAAGAAAATCGCGGCTGTCGCACGCGATTGAATCCCAATTGATTACGTACAGAAAATCGCAATTCTGAAAAAAAGCCGCTGCGTGCGCACGACCCGATGCACGCGTATTGGCAGGCGGAACATGTGTCGCATTAGGGCGTCGGACGCTGTTGTTCCACTCCGCAATTCGCTTGCCCGGGGTGACGCCAAAGAATAATCCCCGGGCCGGGTCGATGTTGTGATATTCGAGATCGACGCTTTGCAACCATGGATGATCCCAGGTCAATTTCTCTGATTCCATGAATGTCTCGAGCAACCATTTCTTCGTAATCCAATCGACACCGCCGATCAGTGACTGCTGGTTCTGTTCGAGCGTTTCAAGGACGAAGCCCCAGTTTTCCAGTAACCAATTTGTTTCCGCGCTCCTGTTCCGCAGATATTTTTGCGCTAGTTGATGGAATTCCCACTGCACGTCGAGCGCACGAATGGTCTTGCCGTTTTCAAGATCGACAATCCACCGTTGAGTGGGATCGCGTGAAATATTGCGGGTGCTTTGCACGGCATCGGCCAGGACAAGATTTCGGGGCAAGCGGCCATCCTCGAGTAGCGATAAAACACAAGAGGTCGTGCCGATCTTCAGCGCGGTAGCAAACGGACTCATGTTGGAGTCGCCGATCAGTAAATGAAGGCGCCGATATTTTCGATAATCGGCCAGGGGCTCATCGCGCGCATTGATAATGGCGCGATTGAATTGCACCCACTGATAGATGTCGTTCACGATGTGATCGGCGCGTTGACTGAGCTGAAAATTGACCTGCGCTTCTGGCTGAGGCGGCTCAAAGTCGAATGCGAGCGGATTGGATTGGCCGACACGACCAGCACCGGTAAAGATCTGCCTGGTCGCCAAAAAAGTGAGCAACGTTCCCAGAATCGGCGGCGTGAATTGGGCCTCCCGTTTCATCAAGTAATTTTCATGGCAACCAAACGTGGCGCCGGTGTAATGATCGACATTGTTTTTTATAAACGACACACGGCCATCCGCGCCCAAGGCAGCGAGCGATGATTGGAGCAGGTCGTCTCCGGCGAGTTCGTAGGTGACAATATCGTGCAGATGCAAACATCGTAGTCGCGGTAGTGCAAATCGATCGTGCCGGCTTTAGCCTTTCGGAAAAGATAGTTCTTAACCTTGGCCGGCCAGAGCTCAGAATTAACGTGCGGTTCTTCTTCGCTAAGGAGGCAGCCGTACTCGGTTTCTATTCCAACGATCCGATCCATTTTAGTCAGTTAACGATAGCGATTGAAACCATTTAATCACTGAATCTCTAAATCTCTAAATATTTTCGCAGGCATCCGTAGCAGAGCGCAGCCAAAAAAATAGTCTTGCAAGGGGTTGTGAATAACTGTTAATAACATGCAATAAATCCAGAAAGTTCGTAAAATGGTCCCTGACATAAGAGACTTGGGTCTTCGTAGTCCCTGTGAGAAGGTGGGCGGCTTAGTTTATTTCGGCCGAATGCTGGATAAAATTCGGAGTCATGCGACAGGCGAATTGCCTCCGGATTATCAGGCGAACCTAGGCAAAGGTTTCGATGGGAGTTGCGTCCGGTTGTTGGAGGTAGATTACGATCAGTTAGTCGAGCGCGCAAAGCAAGGCGGCACGGATGACGAAATCTTGCGGTGGTGTTTCAGCATGGGGCGGCAACCGTCCGACGATGAAATTCGCGTTTGGAATGAATTCATGCGTAAACGGGGCTGGAACGATGAAGTCTCGGAAACGCTTGAACGGCGGAAGAAGGAAGCCGGCATGGCTGCCCGATCGGAGATCGAGACGATGTTCGCATTTATCGACGCCGACGAAGGGCGCTCACCAAACGCCAACCATCGATAGCATCCCGGAACATCGAGTTAGATCGCCAGATTCTGTAGGCGCGTCGTTAACGCTGGCCTGCGGTTAACGACCCCGGCTGCAACTGCAGATGTTATTCAGAAAGCGTGTCGATCCGCTCCGCGAGTGCAAAGTCGAGCTCGGTCAGGCCGCCTTTGCTGTGCGTAGAAAGAATCAGGCGCACTTTGTTGTAGCGGATGTCGATGTCAGGATGATGTTCCTCGTCGTCTGCCACTTCGGCCACTGCATTTACGAAATCAATCGCATCGGCAAAATCATCAAACTCAAAAGTCCGTTCAATGTGCTTCTTCTCCAGTTCCCATTCCGGAATTTTCTTTAGGCGGGTCTTCAACTCATCCGCTTTCATCAAATCAGCCATAACGGGGAACGAGTAACATCCTGAAAGCGTTTTGCAATGATGAATCGCTAACGAAATTTTTGCCCTGGCGGCGGCTCTAAACTGCCAGGATTTTTCGCAAGTTTTTCGCTGAATCGAACACTTCCACCGCACACTCGCGCGCGCGCTTTGAGCAACGCGTCCAGTTTGCGAGCACCGCTTTCATCGCCTCAGCCGCTTCGGCTATTCCATTAACAAACTCAAACCCACTCTCGTGCGGGAGATAGTTCGCCGCGCCCGTATCCTCGGTGACAACCGGTCGTCCCATTGCGAGAAAGGCGGCGCCGCGATCGCTCAGCCATCCGGTCCGCCATGCCACATCCACACCTTTGATCGCGGTGAATTCGCCGAGCGCACTGGCGATGTACCGGCGATAAAAACCGGGAGTGCGCGCAACGCGGTGTGGATCGACAATATGCCAGCCGCGCCTAGTAAGCCGCGCCCTCTCTGGATCGTCCGCATTAATGTTCATTGCCAGCTCGAAGCACGCTTCTGGAATTTGCTTCGGCAGATCAAGATAAGGTTCGAAGGCAAATTTCTTGGAAAGATCGGGGAATGTGCCGTTAACTTCCACGACCCCAGTCCAATACCATTGACCAATTGTCGTGAACTTAGGCGCCGTCGGACGCGGCCGGCGTCGAAGAAGTTGGGTATCCGCCAGCGGATAAAATGTCTTCCACGAAAGGGGCGACTTTGGCAGTTGGCAATCGCCTCCGTAAACGTTAAGGCCGATCGTCCAGAATTCGTCGTGGAACGACTGGCCCATCTCCAGCTTGGTCATCCAATAAAAAATTTCGCTTGGATCAAGGTCGCAGAAAATGCGGCGTTCGAATTGCAGAAGAAATGGCGGATGAATCGAATAACTGAGATTGAGCAGCGCGTTTGATCCCGCTAATCGATCGAGTAGAGCGCGCCTCGACATTCCGAAGCAGCGCATCCCGCCAAGATCATGCGCATCCGATGCGGGCTTTTGGTAAAGCAAACAATACCGACCACCAAGTCCGTGTTCGCGTAATCTTCGTTGGAAATTATCGATCCTGGCCTGGTCGGCGCGCGAATCGTTTGTCGCCGGCAAGAGCTCCAGCCAGATCGCATCCAGTTTCAATCTACGCAATCCGAGCATCCATTGCAGCGGCACAGAAAAATTGCCACCGCCTTCGCGGTACTTCGCTGCAAAACCGCATCCAAGAAAGATAGTCATAGGCTGAGACGATCGTGGCAACCGCTCAACCATGGAGGAAGCAGCGCGCTCTCATTGTGCCTTTGGAAGCAATCGGGAGATCAGCAGCAGCAGCGCAAGAACGACCACAGCGAGAACACCCCAAAAGATGGAGTGCGCGGAACCACTGAGCGTTTGCGTGATCCGCTCGGTTTTGGAATCCGTGCGTTCCTGCCTCCCAAGTGTCGCGAACGCCCGTTCTGCGCGGAAAAGCTGATCTGCGATCAAGGTCACGTCATATCGCGGGGAAGCAGCGCTACGGTTTCCGTAATAGATCCAGATTGGCTGCGTGGCATCGGACCCAGCCTTGAAGACAAGTCGGGTAACGGGGTAATGGCCGCGAAAGGTACGCAGGTCGATCGCTGGATTGTCGCCATTATCTGTCTCTAAGAAAAGTGTGTCGCTCCTCGGTGTAACCTCAAGGTGAATTGCAAATTCCCGCGTTGTCTCACCTGGCACTTTTTTCCAAGTCGCGCGGCCGAGCTCGCGAGGAAAAGATTTGCCCCGCTCGTCCGCCACTTCTTCCCATAGATGCATTTCGCGTTGGAAAAGCGCAGAACCAGAAGCGCAAGTAATTCTAGCGATCGGCATGCCGGCTTGCGGTAATCGCAACGACCACCGCGAGAGCCTCGGTTTTTTCGGATCGTTGGCCGGGGTTGGTGCCAGCGAAATCGAGCGGGAAATAGAAGTACGCTCAAGAAGAAATGGAAGTTGTCGATCTTCGGTCACGATCCTCAAATCACGCTGATCCGGCGCCGCGCGTGCCAGCACATCGGGATCCAGTTCGATCTGTTGCGCCCCGGCTTTCGACACTTGAATGGGCTTGCGAAATTTCCAATCGGCGAGATCGATTCTTGCGCCGGTTAACGGAAGCTCAGCAAGATTGTCCGGCGGCTTGTAATCGCGGCTCGCCATCAAAGAGGCTGGTCGCAGTTCAATTGCCGCAGTGCTCTTTAATTTGTCGCTCAATTCCGACAGATCGTAGCGCGGTGCCGAGCATTGAGTGTTTCCGGAAAGTAACTGATACCGGCCCGGCTCACCCGCTAGGAATACAAGCTGCGACACGCGCCTGTCGGCCTCAACCGCATCGATAACCATTGGCGGGCTGTCGCCGTTATCGATGAGCACGATTAATTCGCGACCGCGAATTTGAGTGTCGATGGGGATTTCGAGATACGATTCACTTTTGCCGTTCAGATCCACGCGATAAATCGACCCGGTGCAGAGCGTCAGTTCGCGAATACTATCGTCAGCCAATTCCGGAATGGCGATCGTGACTAAGCGTGCAAACAATCGATCGGACGTTTTGATCCGCAGAGATGCTATCGTCAAATTCGTCGCGCCAAGATCAA
>VBQB01000198.1 GCA_005887855.1 Verrucomicrobiota bacterium
TGCGTGCGATCGGTTCGGCACGGTCCGCCGGGAAATCAGTTCGATTTCGTGATGATTCAATTTCCCTGGAAGAACTCACAGACCGCTCATTCGATAAGATCGACATCGTCTTTTTCAGCGCCGGTGGCGACGTCTCGCGAAAATATGTTCCGATTGCCTGTCAGGCGGATGCAATTGCAATCGACAACTCGTCGGTTTTCCGGATGGAACCTCATGTGCCGTTGGTGATCCCGGAAATCAACCCCGAGGATGTGCGTAGCCATCGCGGCCTCATCGCCAA
>VBQB01000199.1 GCA_005887855.1 Verrucomicrobiota bacterium
CCTCGGTGACTTGTGTGCGCGTTCCTGTTTATCGCGCGCATTCCGTAGCAATCAGCGCGGAATTTGACCGACCCGTCTCAGTCGAACGCGCACGGGAAGTTTTGGCGAAAGCGCAAGGAATCGAGCTAGTCGACGAACCGCAGAGCAATCGTTATCCAATGCCGTTAAACGTCGCAGAAAAGGACAATTGTCAGGTAGGCCGAGTCCGTGTGGACTGCGCTTTTGAGAACGGGCTCTCTTTTTGGGTATCAGGCGATCAACTGCTTAAAGGCGCGGCGCTAAATGCCGTGCAGATCGCAGAGTTATTGTAGGTTAGAGCCGGCGAATTGTACGTGAAACGCCTAGAATCACTTCGGGACCGCATCGACGAAAGTAGCGTAAGCGTCCCGCTTGCGAATCATTTAAAACGCAAGCCAGAGGCATGCGCTACTTTAGCTCAATCTGGGACGCCGTTATCTTAAAATTGAGCTCGCTTTATTGAGGACCGGGGGGAGTCGGAGAAACTTGCTCGCCCTTTTTCTTTCCACCTTTTGGTTTCTCTTGTCCACCGCCAGCGGGCGGTCCTCCGCCCGGAGCACCGCCGGGTTGCGCGTAAGCTCCCTGGCCTTTCTGTTTTCCGCCCCGCGTCTCACCGGGACCCGTCCCGGGTGCAGGCGGAGCGCTAGGTTGTCCATAGGCCCCCTGCCCCCTCTCCCTTCCACCCCTGGTCTCGTACGGAGCAGCGCCGGTTGTGGATGGAGTTCCGGTTTGCTCAGGCCCACGTCCCCTATGCTTACCCTGCTCTGGGATGTTCGCAGCCCCGCCGGGTTGACCAGGCGTAGGAGTGGAAACGCCACGCTCAAACTGTCCTTTGCCTCTGCCTGGGGGTTGCGTTGTCTCCGGAGCCACACCGGGTTGTCCAGGCGGTGTAGGTCCTATTTCGCCGCGCTGCCTACCCTTTCCCGGCTTCCCGCGTTCTGTTCCAGCCGGAGAACCTTGGAACGTTGGCGATGCCGCGCCAGTTGGTGATCCCGCTGGCGTGCCCGTCAGCCCAGGTTGAGGTTTTCCGCCGGGTCTGCCCCTGCCTCTACCTCTTTCGAACGGCGCAGGTGAAGTCGGAGCGCCCGCAGCCGTTGGGCTGGCGACAGCACCTGCTGGTGGACTCGGGCCCGGCCTTCCCCTGCCTTTGCCTTTACCTCTTTCAAATGGTGTAGCTGAAACCGCCGGTGTGGTCGGACTTGCGGAAACGGCCGGGGAAGCGGCGACGCCTGGAGCTCGTCCTGGGGCAGGCGAAGTCGGCGTGGTCGCGGCGGTACCAGCCGGTGAAACGCCGCCCGCGGCCTGCCCAGTCGCGGCGGCACCAGTTGGCGGCGGAATGTTCTTCGGGTTCTCGGTTTTAATTTTTTGCTTTAACTGCGCCTCATTAGGAACACCGGCCCAGCCGTGCTCGACTTTTGGCTGAGCCACCTTGGTCTTCACACGCAGAGGTGCAATCCCCTGAGCTGGCTTGTTGATCTTGTTGGGAGCACCGACCATGAGTTTATTTCCCTGGACCTTGGTTAGTCCGCCGGACTTGGCCGCCGCGGATAGATTTACATTCGTCTGCCGCTCGATATTGAGCCGCTGGATAGGACGGCTCGAGCGCGCACTCAACGTGTTGTAATCAGGACCGTAGTTATACACGACGTTGTTTTGAACCGTGATGTTGGTCACGTTCACCGTCTGATTGATATACGTGACGTTCTGCGACGGTGCGAAAATCCGATCGCGTAGGACCGGCTCACCGATAAAACGAGCATCGATAAAGTTGTAATAGGCGGGACCGATATCGAATTCGACGTCCACTTGACCGCCAATGGGCTGCCCCTCATAAACAATTCCGGGACCGCGCGGAGGCAGAGGCGCCCACCCGACATAATCGCCACCGGTTCGCCACGAGACCCAGGCCGGGCCCCAATCGAGATCGCTGCCAGGGAACCAGAGCCAGCCTTGATCGGCCAGGCGAGCCCAACGGCCATAGTGATAAGTTGCCCATCCGAAATCTTCATAAGAGACCCAGGTCCAACCCTCATCAGTGTAAGCCCAGTAGCCGTCAGCATAAGGACGCCAGTTAGGGTCGTTGACCGCTACATCGGGCTGCCAGCCGTAGCCGTAGTCTGCGACTTCGATCCAGTTCCCGCCGGAGAGATTGTTGTAAAACAAATCAATCGATACATCATCTCCCCGCGCCTGCGGGAGAGCAGGCAAAACAAGAGCGAGCATCGTTAATGCTAAAATTATTTTTTTCATAATCGTGATAGAAGAGTTTGGGGCGTTGGACTTTCGCGCCTCGCGGTTTATTCATTAATGATTCGAAAACGGCGGGGACAGCGCGTGTGACTCGCTTGAACGAGGAGCTCGAAGAAGATTTCTCTACAGGAAGCAATTACGAGAAAACACTGAAGAAGGTCGATGC
>VBQB01000200.1 GCA_005887855.1 Verrucomicrobiota bacterium
GCAAAAAATCCCGCAGCTGACGTGGATGTTGTCCTCCTGCGTAAACTAGGGCTGCATGTGGAATCAATGCCGAATGACGAATGTCTAATGACGAAGGAATGAACCGCCTTTGCGCAGCTACGGCGCGGCGGGCGAAATTTGAATGATGAAGTGAGCGTTTAATCTTCGTCATTTGAGAATTCGGACTTGTTTCGTCATTCGTCATTTGCGCTTGTTCAATCTTTCGCGAACGGCTCGCGATCAAAATTTGAGATCGACATCGCCCACGCATTTTGGGATGAAGGCTTCGGGCCTGCGGGGATTAACCAACAGAAAGAGATTATGAACTGGAAAAAGTTCTTCTTCGCATTTATCGCAGCCTTCGGTTTCATGTTCCTGTTTGGCTTCCTTTGGTACGGGAAGCTGATGCATGGGGCGCATCAGGAAGTGCCAATACTTTGGCGAACCGAAGCGGATTTTGGCAATCACTTCTCATCGCTCGTTTTTGGGCACGTTGTGATGGCGTTCTTCCTCACGCTACTTTGTGCACGATTTGTCCCAGCGGGTGGCGCAGGCGCCTGCGCGATGCTGGGAATCCTGGTAGCGCTGATATATGCCGGCGCTGACCTCATCACTTTTGCGGTGCAGCCGCTGACGACCAAGATCCTCTGCGGCTGGATTGCCGGCCACTTGATCCAATTCACGATTGCCGGCGCAATGATCGGCGCGATCTACAAGACCGATTCGCGCATGACTACTTAGGTCGAATTACATCCAACTCATGAAGCGATTCATTCTAGCATTCATCGCCGCATACATTTTCATCTTCTTCTGGGGCTGGCTCCTCAACGGCGTTTTTCTCAAAGATGTTTATGAGCAAACGCCAAATCTGTGGCGGCCGCAAAGTGAAATGATGAGTTTATTTCACTGGATCATTATCGGCCAGGCACTGATTGTTTTTGCCTTCGTGATGATCTACGCGAGCGGTTTCGCCGGAGGTGGCGTGATGGCGGGAATCCGGCTTGGTGTCCTTCTGGAAATCGCGGCGATTGGCATGCGCTTGGGCTTTTACGCGGTGCAACCATTTCCTGGGAAGTTGATTTTTTACGGCAGCGCGAGCGGCCTGATCGAGATGATTATCGTTGGGGCAATCGTGGGCGCGATCTACAAACCTGCACCTGCACGAACTCCTCGGTGACAATCTAGCGTCTGGCGTTGGTCGTTGGACGTTGAGCGTTCGAAGTCGGACTTTTGTCGATGGCCTTACAAACTCCCGCGGCTCTTGGCTATCGCATGCCGGCGGAATGGGAACCGCACGCCGCCACATGGCTCTCCTGGCCGCGACGCGAGGGGATCAGTTTTCCCGAATCCTTTGATCGCGTCATCCCGGCGTTGCGAGCAATGGTTGAAGCGCTGGTCGAATCGGAACAGGTCTGCATCAACGTTCTTAATGGTGCGCATGAAGCAGAAGCCCGGTCCGTTTTGCGCGGATTGCCCATTGAACGGATCACGTTCTACCGCATTCCAACAAACGAGCCATGGTGCCGCGATCATGGTCCGATTTTTCTGAGACGCGATCGCGGTCCGAAATCCGCCACAGGACGGATTCGCCGTGGCGAACTTGCGGTGGTGGACTGGGATTACAACGCTTGGGGGAACAAATATCCTCCATTCGATCTCGATGAAGTGGTCCCAACGCGTGTTGCGGAGATTCTCGGTGTTTCTGTTTTTTATCCGCGCATGATTTTGGAAGGCGGCTCAATCGACGTCAACGGCGCGGGCGCGCTGCTCACGACAGAATCGTGTTTGCTAAACAAAAATCGCAATCCAAATCTTTCTCGCGATGAAATCGAGCAACGTCTGCGGGATTTTCTTGGTGTGCGCGATATTCTCTGGCTCGGCGACGGCATTGCCGGAGACGACACCGATGGACACATCGACGATCTTTCGCGTTTTGTTTCCGAACGGACAGTTGTGACTGTCGTCGAAGAAGATCGCGACGACGAAAATTACGAGCCGCTCCAAGAAAATCTTGCGCGCTTGAGCGAGATGAAAATCGGTGGTCACAAGCTGGATCTCGTCACGCTGCCAATGCCGAAGAAGATCGTGCGCGAAGGGCTGCGGTTGCCGGCGAGTTATGCGAACTTTTACATAGCAAACGCTTGCGTACTCGTACCAACATTCGCCGAGCCCGCTGACGGGACAGCGCTGTCGGTCCTGCGCGAATGTTTTCCAGCTCGCCGCGTCATCGGAATCGATTGCCGCGAGCTGATTTGGGGACTCGGAACGTTCCACTGCCTGACTCAACAACAGCCGGCAGTGTGATTTCTGTAGCGGCGCTCTATGAGCGACGACTAGTTCGGCCGCTACAGTTTAATCTGCCGTCGGCCTTGGTTTATATCCGCTTTTTAAAATTGCGTCGTGAAGATCGGGCGGATGCGTTTTCCGTGGATCAAATGTCACAATGACGCGCTCGCGCTTGAGGTCGACTTTTACATCCTGCACGCCGTTGATTTTCATCAGGGTGGGGCGCAGCTTGCGCACGCATTCATCGCAATCTTCGCCTTCGGTTGCGATCTCGATTGTCTCGAAGATCGCGTGGTCGGCGGGCTCCGGAAAAAACGGATCGGCTGGATCGGGATCGTTTGGTCGCGCAGGGTCCATCGTTTTTCTTTATCTAACGTGCGAGAACCGCGCAGCGGCCGCCTGTCTCCTGCTCTGTCATGTTGAGCGAAGCGAAACATCTCTGATTTTGCCTTGTGACGCACGGAAAGAACCGATCTGAGATTCTTCGCTTCGCTCAGAATGACAGCTGCACGGCTGCGTTTGTTTTGCGTCACACGTACATCCGGCTAGAGACCGGTGTTACTGGCTGGAAATCTCACGAGCAATCGGTTCGAGCACGCGCCAGACGTTTTCGGCAAGGATTTTTTGCCCGGCCGCGTTTGGATGAATGCCATCGGACAAATTCAACGACGGGTCGCCTGCCACTCCTTGCGGGAGATACGGAACGAGAGCCGCGTTGTTCCGGGACGCCAGGTCGCCGAACATTTTGCCGAATGCGGAGACGTAATCGCCCGCCGAGTAATTGGGCAATTGGATTCCTGCGATCACAATGCGCACGTTCGGATTTCGCGCTTTCACCTTATCGATGATCTGCTGAAGATTGTTTTGAATCTCATCGACCGACAGGCCGCGGAAGGCGTCGTTGATTCCGAGTTCCAGAATGAAGATATCGATTTTGCGTTTCAAATGAGGCGGGAGCCGTTCCAAACCGCCTTCGGTTGTCCCGCCGGCTGCGCTCGCATTGGTCACTTGAAAGTTCAGACCGGCGGCGTGCAACTTCTTCGCAAGCAAGGCTGGATAGGCTTCGCTACGTTTGAGCATGAAGCCGTCTGACAAACTGTCGCCGAACACGAGAATGGATTTTGTTCCCCCGGCATGGAGGGCTTGAGTGTACAAGATCGAACAGGCCGCGCTTAACAACGCGAAGTAAGTCCTCACGACGAAACGCTCAACGCTCAACGTGCAACGCTCAACAGAGAATTCCGCAT
>VBQB01000201.1 GCA_005887855.1 Verrucomicrobiota bacterium
AGTGTCTTGTTTCAAGGCAAAGGGCGAAGTAACCGCCCGAGCCATGAAGATGCATGAAGGCAAATGTCGAGTGAAAGACTTGGATTCATATTTGAACGATCACCTTGCCGGCTCTGTTGCCGCGCTGGAACTGATTGCTCATTGTGCGCACTTGTGTAAAGGCATACCTCTTGGCGCTTTTTTTAGCGAGATGGAAGCGCAGATCGCAACGGATCAGGATACATTGCGCGATTTGATGACTAGGCTCAGCATCGAGGAAAGCAAGGTGCTTCAGGCTGGCGCGTGGGCGGGAGAGAAACTTGGTCGCGCGCTGTTGGCAATGGCGGGCAATGAGCCCGGCGGCTTGGGACTGCTGCTTGCACTCGAAGGACTTATCATGGGCATCGTCGGGAAGGGACTTCTCTGGCGCGCATTAGCCGCGGCGAATTTGCCAAAACTTGAAATGTTCGATTTTGAGAAGTTACGACGTCGAGTTGCAGAATAAATTAAGCGTGCCCAAGCCGAGCAGGTCCAATCCGCGCGGCGAGCGCTCGTGGACGCAGGGCTCTGGCGAGGGGACAGCTAGCGGAGCTAAAGTCCCGTGATGAAACACAAGATCTATCGTTTCCGAAACTTGATTTCGCCGTTTCCGTCGAAGAATCATGGAACGGAACATTCACGGTTTTGCTCGGTTTGCGTGACCGTCTCTCCGCGACTAGGCAGTCAGATTCAGATCCGTCTTCGGCGTAACTAGCTGGGGTAAAATCCAAACCGAGCATCGCTCTTTCGTGCTGAAGGACTGAGCAACATCGCTGACAATCTCTCACCAAAGCCGGTTCGAGTTGGAAAAATCTGCTGTCGGCCGCTTTCCCCACGAAGAAGCTGTGGAGCCTACGGGATTCGAACCCGTGACCTCCTCAATGCCATTGAGGCGCTCTACCAACTGAGCTAAGACCCCAGATTACCTACGAGAAACGGCGCTAGAACAGAATCCGAAAATTGTTGTTGTCCACCGATTTTATCCACCGGCGCACCACGTCCGGATTTTCTGACTGCAACCCAGTCGCAGGGCCGCACATAGCGCAACAGTACAACGCCCGCTTGCAGTAGCCAAAACAGAAGGGCATCAGAAAAGAAATGCCAGAGATTCGCAGTCATGGGGCTGCAGTTTCACGTTTGGATTGATCTTATCCGCGTCTATGCCGCTGTTCATGACAAGATTTGCACACCGACACAAGCCACTCGATTGGCTCTCTGCCAATGTTCCGGCCAGCGTACTGTTTGTGGTGCACCTGCGTGGCACGCGCGCCGCAATACACGCAACGATAACTATCGCGCTTCTAAACCACCGCTCGCTTGCGCTTCCAATTGTCTGAATTGAGGTATGTGTCGCGGTAGTAGGTGCGGCGTTTCTCCCGTTGTTTGTCGGACACCCACTGCTCAAGAACAATCTTGAGGACCGCTAATATGCCGAGGAAAATGAATACGCCGATTAAAGTGGTCGGATTTACAAACGTGACTGGCGGCGTCGCTGCGATGCGGACAAAAGCAACTGTGACAATCGTGAATGTTTCGCACGTCATTGCAGCCCAATTCATATCATTTGTTATTGCCGTGCGGAAAGCAAAGAGGCAGAATTCCGGGCCGCTGTGAAGCACTTGAAAACCACGCTTGCAATCTTTGCGGCGGTGTCCGTGTCAATCACGCCGGCGGACGATTTCAAAACTATTAATGGCAAAGAATACAAGGACGCCACAGTCAGCCGCGTCGAGCCCGATGGCATTGTCCTTAAGACGAAATCAGGAATCTCCAAGGTGTATTTTACAGAACTGCCGAAAGAGGTTCAGGAACGGTTTCTTCCCAGTCCTGCGAAGACCGGCGCAGCACAGCGCGAGCTGATCGAGTTAAAGAGCTGGGTAGCGGCGATGGCAAATTCGACTTCTTTTGTGTTATTCTTGGTTGGCGGGGCTAGTCTTATTGCCGCCGCGGCGTTTGCTATCGTCCGTAGTCGTCTTCAATGACAAGCAACGATGCGAGAAGAATCTAAGTGAAATACTGGGGAAATCATCGCTGACGATCTCAAGAAAGCCGGTTGGAGTTGGGGCTGCGTCTCAGCGATTGATTTCAAAGGGCGACCGATCTGGATTGCTGACGCACATCGCGGCGACGGAAAGCGTTTCATTGTGCGTGCGGATGAATTGTTGACGGCGTTTATAGAACTCGAATCGGCGATTCGCACTTGCGGCGAGTTTACTCGACAAGCCGGCATGAATTTTTTCAGACTGGACGCCGTCAAACGGATCTGAATCAGGCGGAGGACTTTTCCCCGCCAGGTTCTTCGCCTCTTCCGGACCCGCAATTCCAGAGAAGCATTTCAGCGGGAAAGAGAAAAGAGTGGGACAGCAGAATGTCTAACAATCCAGAAGGGAAAAAGCCTATGAAAACGTTTCTTCTTTTAATTTACAGCCTTGCGCTCACGTGTGCCGCAGGCGGTGCACAAGAAGAAAACAAATCAAAGAAGCCAGCACCGAAGGCAAAGCAGGTGCAATCGACGCAGCATGCAGCCAGACCAGCGGCACATCACGTGGCAATCTCGCTCGATGATGGTCGCACGATCGAGGCGAAAGGGTCACAGGAGGGCGTGGACACCAGGCAACTCCTTATGCAGACTCAACACGATCCAATGGGCGCTGGAGCAGCGCAAAAGATGAAAGGGGAAAGGAAGGGATCACAGCAGGCGAGTCCTCGCTCCGGTCAGCGCCAAGCCGCTTCAAACACATACGAAGCGGGCAGGGACGCGAAACTCGACAAACCCACGTTCGGTGAAAGATTTATGATGGACTGAAGAAATCCCCCAGAAAATCTCAAAAAGCGCAGGATGCCTATGCTGCACCCGCTAGTGTCCGGGAGGGCAGACCTCCTACACCGGTCGTGCGCGGGCAGGGGAAACTTGAAGGCGGAAAGAAAAAGACCGAGAAATTTTCGCCTACGCCTAACCCTCGATAGGCCACCGGAAGAGCGGTGCACGCTGTAGTCGATACGCTAACTCGATAGGTCGAGGCAATTCTTACGGCTCTTTGAAATCGCCGATTGTGCTCGTGCGTTTGGATCACGTTGCCAGCGTCACCGTAAACGCGGATCGCTGCGCGATGTGAGGCTGCGATGTTTCGCGTAATCGATTGCATCGGTGACTTGTTCGTAGCAGAGCCGACCAGACGGCAGCGCATTGGAAATAAGATCGGCTCCGCGATGATCTTTGCGCGGGCGGACTTCGTAACCGTGCTGAACACTCATCCGGCGACGGTGTACCGGGCGTTGAAAGACGACAGGAAACTTTTATCGCCCGGTCAAGCCGGCTCCCCCCGTCTCCATGTTATTGTCTCGGTAACCTATAGGCTGATTTGGTAACCCGTGATCTGGCGCGGTTGGCGTCGTCGTAGTGGTGTGACGCGTCGTCGTGGTCGTTGTCTGGGGTTCGCTCACGCAAGAAACCAGCATCATCGCCACTAGAGAGAGCACTGAAACAACAATGATGGACTTTTTCATAGCAAGAATTCTTTCCTTAATCACTGTTTCTCCCAAATATCATTTTGCCGTCCGACAACCAAAAACGATTCTAGCGCGATCGTGTGAAGCGGGTCCCTAGGTTGAGGCAACGCCATGGTTTAATCGTCAAGGGCAAGCGCATATCGTGTCCACCGCCACAGCATCTCCGCGTTGCGCTCCCAGTGCAGTAGTACGATTACGAACATGGTTTTCC
>VBQB01000202.1 GCA_005887855.1 Verrucomicrobiota bacterium
AGCGCGAGCAGCACTGGGCCATTGTTGATCTTGCTGAAACGGCGAAGTCTCAAGTATCAGGGGCTGCTTCCCCGCTTAATCTCGGCAACGCGAACTCCCCGCTTAAAGAAGGGAGGACCCTTCGATTTCCCGAATACCTGTAAACGACTGAGAGAGTATTACGCTTTAAGCAGACTGCTCACATACGTAGGCGTGAGCGGAATTCTGCGCGCGCGCACGCCGGTGGCGTCGAACAATGCCGCGGCGAGAGCAGGTGGAACAAGCGCATTTGCCGCTTCAGAGCCGCCGCCGAATCCTTTGTCATCGCGTGAAATCTGCACTACTTTGATTTCCGGCATCTCGCCCATGGTGAGAATCTTGTAGCTGTTCCAGTTCGTGCTCGTCACCTTGGACCTGTCGAAAGTCACCTCTTCTTTCAACGCTTCGCTCAGTCCCATCACCACGCCACTTTTCATGCAGCGGTCCAGTTGCCGCGGGTTGATGATTTTGCCGGGCTCTGCGCCGATAGTAAATTTCGTCACTTTTACTTCTCCGCTATTCGGCAGGACGGAAATCTGCGCAATCCCAACCCAATATGCATTCGAGCGAACCATTATGCAGACGCCGCGCCCGGTCATTGGCGTAGTTCCGCTGCGTCGCGCGGTAGGATGTGGCGACGGTCTCGTCTCCCAATTCGCTGCTTCCGCCGTCGCACGCAGCAGATTGATCAGCCGCTGATCCGTCGTGTGTGCCAAACGGTACTCGATCGGGTCGGCACCGGCCGCGGCTGCCGCCTCATTGATGAACCCTTCGAGCGCGAAATTCTGCTGTCGCTGTCCGGGCGTACGCATGATGTTCCCGCGCAACCCGCCATTCGCCGAATCTCCGGCGAGATTCGGCATTCCATACGCGTCTTCGAGGCGGTTCACGATCTTGTCATACGGCCATTCCGTTGCAACCCAGCCGCCCGGCTTTGATGCTGCGCAAGGCATGCCGGCCAGAAGTGCTCCAACAGGCCGGGGATCCTCCATGTGGGGTGAATACTGAGCACTATGCAGCGCCACAATTTGCCTATTCGCGTCGAGCGCCGCAGTCATATCGGAAACCCACGCCGGAGAAACGCTTGACCATGCCAGATCCTCTGGCAGCGTCCACTGCACGCGGACCGGTTTTCCCGCTAGCTGCGAGAGAATCGCGGCGTCGGCTTCTGCACCATCGCCGCCAAATGTTGTGCGCCCGTACTGTCCGGAGTGGTCCATCCAACGCACGATTACTTTCTCAACTGGAATGCCGAGCATGTAAGCAATCCGTGCACGCAATCCCTGGGACTGTGCCGAATGCGTCCATATCGTGACGTTGCCATCGCTCTTTACATCTGCGACGGCCACAAAGGGACCAATAGGTGCGTGTCTCACGTATCCTTGTTCGTAGGTCGCAGAAAGCTTCTTCGTAGCGCTTTGCAGCGCGGCCTCAGTTTCAGCGGCTTTGCCTTTGCTCTCCGAGGGCTTCCCCCATTTGTGCGCGCGAATCGCTTTCGTTACGTTCTCGCTGCCCGGCAAGCCGGACCAGTCGGTCCACTTTGTAGTGTCCGCAACACTCTGGGCTGCTTGCACTGCTTCCCATTCATTCGGAGAAACGACCGCAAGCAAATTTCCCTTCCGGAGGACTTCAGCAGTCGGAAATTGTTTCTTGTCGATACTGCCAACAGACACTAACGTTGAGCCCAGAGTTGCCGGCCGGACCATTCGCGCATGTAGCATGCCCGGCAACCGCACATCGCAGCTCCATTGCGTTTTTCCAGTGACCTTGTCCGGAATGTGTCCCGCCGCGAAGGATGTCCCGATGACCTTGAAATCCTTAGGAGCTTTCATCGGGGGATTGCCGGTCACGGTCACTCCATCGAGTGAAGTCATGCCAACCTCACCGGCGGGATCCGGCTTTGGCAGCTCACCCTCCACAGGAATTTTCAGCTCGAGATGTTGTCCTTGTACCAGTTCGCCGTAAGTGACCTTTTTGCCGCCGCCCGTCACGACGCCATCAGTAACGCTGAGCGACGAAACGGATACGCCCAATTGCGTAGACGCGAGCCCCAGCAGTGCCTGATACGTGTACGCCGCCACTTTTCTGACATTCGTCATGCCGCTCAGAAATCCAGCGGAATATCCACCGTCCGGCGTGCGATCTGTGTCGCCCATGATCAAAGTGATCGTTTCTGGACGGACGTTCAATTCCTCGGCGATTGTCTGCGGGTAATAACCTGTGATTCCAATACCCGTTTCTGTTCTTCCGGTTCGCGCCACAATCGTGTTGTCACTGCGAATCTCAAGCCAAGACGCAGGCGAGGTTGGATCAATGGAAGTTGGATTTTCGGCGGCTTCAGCTCGTGTGGCGAATCGAAGTGGCAAGGCGAGCGAGACAAAGAGCGCTCCACCGGTCTTCACAAAGCCGCGCCGTGAAATGGTTGTGCCCAATACCGGAGTTTCACGCTCGTCCGTTTTGCCGATCATCGCGCTTCTCCTCTCATCGCCTGCGCGGCGCGCTGGACTGCGTCAATAATTGCGGCATAAGTTCCGCAGCGGCAAAGATGGGGTGAAGGTGGCGTATTCGTAAACGCATCCTTGATTTGGTCCACAGAGGGATTCGGGTTTTTCGAGAGCAGCTGTACCGCCGTGATCATCATTCCGCTCTGGCAATATCCGCATTGCGGCACTTGCTCATCGATCCACGCTTGCTGCACCGGATGCAGAGTTGTCTCTGAGTCCGATGCGCTCAAACTCTTCTCCTGCGCCCAAAGCGCGGGCAAACCCTCAATTGTGGTGATCTGTTTTCCGGCAACGCCTGAAACCGGAGTAATGCAAGTGCGAATCTCTTTTCCATCCAGCAGCACGGCGCAGGCACCACATTGCGCCATCCCACACCCCATCTTCGGCCCAGTCAGCTTCAGTTCGTTGCGCAGCACGAACAATAAGGGAGTATCGGGATCAACAGTGACGGTTTGCTTTGCCCCATTCACGGATAAAGTCAGTTCGGTCGCCATGTTTCCTCTTAACGGATTCTATGGTCAAAAGCACAATATCGTGCTCACAAGATGATACTCTCCATCGCCCGTTTTAAAGACGCGCGCGTTCGAATAAGCAAGTTGCGCACTGCGTCGACCGGTGACACTCAGGGAGAGCTTTTCTTTCAATAATTCTTAGACGAACAATGACGATGAGAGATAGCGAAGACAAACTGTCCTTGAGTGACGGGCGCTTATTCATTCGCTAAGCAGACTGGCGGATGGCGAGCAAACAGGAAGTAATCCGATTGACCGTGTCAGAACGCATCAGCCGAATTGGGACGCAAACATTTCGAAGTGTGCAGACTGTTTTTCAGCCCACAAAAAAGCCCACAAAACTCTCGACCTAGAGTGCCCTTCAATGACTTACGGTGTCGTCCGTGCGTTCCAAGTCATTGTAAATACGTTTTAACGAAGCCCTGAAAAGGCTGGCGTCGGCGGTTCAACTCCGTCCCTGGCCACCATCATCCTAAAGAGCTTAGCGGCTTCGCCTCCTGTCCTTCTAGTCCGCTCTCAGTCCGCACTCGTGACAGGCTCCCCAGTCCGTTGCTGTTCATACTTGATAGCGAAGAACTTAGCTCAGACGGCCTGGTTTCTCAGTCCGCTCCCAGTCCGCTTTGCTCGCCGCATGGCCTGAGAATCGCAACCAGCATTGCCCCTGCTGCAGCCATCCGATCATCGCTGATGGCATGGGTATAAAA
>VBQB01000203.1 GCA_005887855.1 Verrucomicrobiota bacterium
GCACGGCGGCACAACACCCTGTTCGGTCGGGCTCTTGTTGATATCCGGGAAGCTCACCTGCTGCATTGCATCCAGGTGATAGAGGTAACCCCAGAACTCCTGGAAGCCGTGCGCCGTCGGCAGGGAATCAGGATGATCGCCAAGGTGATTCTTGCCGAACTCGCCCGTGCTGTAGCCCAGATTGTAGAGGAACGCGGCGAGCGCCGGCGTGCCGGGTCGCAGATACGAAATGGCGCCCGGCAACTGCGGCAGGACCATGCCCGCGCGGTACGGGTGCATTCCCGTGAAGAAGGCCGTACGCCCAGCCGTACAGCTCGACTCGGCGTAGTAGTGCATGAACATGCCGCCTTCCTTCGCGATGCGATCAATGTTTGGCGTTTCCCCGACCATCAGGCCGCGATGATAGCAACTCGGCTGCATCCAGCCGATATCATCGCCCATGATGAAGAGGATGTTTGGTTTCTTGTCTTGCGCCTGCGTCGGAGCGGCGACGCCGACCGCGAGCCCGAAGGCTAATGTGAGCAGGATTAGTTTTGGTATTTTTTTCATGCTTTTGTCTTTCTGTTTGGGTCGATGCTGCAAGGAGGCGGCCTTTGCGGACCGATCAACGTTGATTTCATTATTTTCTGTTTTTGTTGCTATGTCGTTTGGGTTATCGAGCGAATCGTTGGGTTAATTGGTGATTCAGGAAATTTAAGCCGCCCTATGGCTCTAAAACTGTCACTTGGGACGCAGGATCATAGCAGGACTAAGCGCTGGCCTTTCCACATCGCAGTGAAGCTGTAGGTCTGCCCCACTTGTACCGTAAGACGCTTTGTCGTTGAACCAGGACTCGGGGCCACGTTGAGGGATATGACATGCTGCCCTGGCGACAAGGTGCCATGGTAGGATCGACCCCTTACAAGTGAAGCTACTGACGCACCATCTATCGACACATTGAGGACGAAGTTGTCTCCAAAGTTGGCGGCTCTCCGGATGGTCAAGCGACCAGCATTCTTGCTCGGTGCAGCCATAGAAGCCGTCGAGCCAGAAGCCCCTGTACTACTCGTTTGGCATCCTGAGAAGGTGAAGCAGGCAAGCGCAACAATGAGCAAGCCACAGATATGGCAGTTGTATCTTTTCATGCCAAGCAGCGACAAGCCATTATGTATTACGTTTCGTTTCATTTTTTGTTTTCTGTTATTATTTGGTTTAAAATTCAAGCAATCTTGCGGCGCTAAAACCGCCCAACCCCTATCCCCATCCCCATCGGTCCCCAGCCTGCTCCCCACCCGCCCCATGCACCCCAGTCCATCTCCGCATCCTGGTACATCTCAGCGGTTTCGAGATTCTCGTTCGCAAGTTTATTTGTGGCGCGGAGTTGTTGATAAGCCTGGTACTCATTAGGCCCACCGACATAGGCCCGATTCTGAGCTGGGTCCGGGAAAATGTAGTAAGTTTTCCCCTTTTTGTTGATCATGGCCACTTTGCCTGGCGGAAGCTTTTGGAGCTTTTGCTGCTGCGCAGGCGTCTTGGGGGTGACCGTCTTAAAGCCAGAGGCCACCAGCATGCTCTCTCTGTTCTGCGTGCTGGTCTGTGTGCTGGCGCAGCCGACCGTCAGCGTTAACAGAGCTATGACACTGATCATCTGAAATGAGACTCGTATCTGTTTCATATTCTTGGTTCCTTCCAGGTTTGCGGTTGTCTTGGAGATGGTTTCATCGCGAGGAGAGAATTCACTGCGGTGTTTCGGATCTGGGCGGCTACAAGTACTAACTGATCTACTAGGGTAGATGTGTCGTTTGTCACTTACGTCGCGTAGCAGCGGTCGCCTCGCCGGATCCCCTTCGCGTCGAAGCGCCGATCAGTTCCGTGAGGCGCGACTCGTAAGAATCACAGATGGGGGAGCTGCCATCGGAGTTGACCCAGTCGGGGTGTTGGATCCGCAGATCATCGTGAATCTGTTGCTGGAGCTCGGTGTAGGTGTGGATTTGGTGATACATGGCTATTGTCCTGATTCAAGTGTGGCGCGGGAGGGTTCCCACAACGGGCTCGGCAGAATCGCCGACGAGCGTTGGCGCCGTGAGCGCGCGCCACGGCCAAGTGAGGGTCTTCCAAAGGACGGCACGCATGTACTTGCGGTGTGCACGACGCTGGGCCAACTGGATTACTTCGCTGCGCTGGCGTTGCAGCAAGACGGCGAGCAGTCCGCTTTGCGTGAGCATAAGGGGCGGCGTTGATTTTGTCATAACGTAGTCTTTCTGTTTTTCTTGTCCCGATACTGGACAATTTTCGCAGGTTTCGTGGGCTCTGCATATAAGACCTTGGTCCAATACGTCCGCGTGGCGGAGCGCACGGCGCATGAGAGGGCCGAACGCGGCTTCCTGGCCCAACTACTCTTGCGCGGTCAGTAGTTCGACCGGAACACGGAGCATTTCGCGGCCGCTCCGCGTTGAGCTAAAAAATTGATTCCAGTTTCAGTTACAAGCTGGCTGGTTGCGCGAGGTGGAACTCCATTTTTGTTCCCGGTTGAACCACGTATGAGCCAACCGAGATGCCAGCGGCCGCTTGCCGCGCCGTCAGGGGTTTGGCTCCCAGTTGGAAGCCGCTCACTGTCTTGATTGGGACTGTCCGTCCGTTAACTGAGATTCCGGTCAGGTTCAGAGTGAGAGGATTGGAGCTGCGCGTACTCCCTCGTGATGCTTCGATCCTACCTAGAACCTTAGTTCCAGCTCGAAGCGCGGTTTTCCCATTCACCGCGACATCTTGGTCAAGCTGCGCGTTGAAAGTTCTGCCCACTTTCTCGTGCGAAGAGATAGTATCGATCGTTCGCACCACCAGAGTAGTACCAGCTGGGATTGCGGCGGCGAAGGAGGATTGGGCCGCGATCCAAGCGCAACTTGAGATCGCAATTAGAATGAATGTTTTTTAGTCATATTTAGATTTTGGAGTTGTTAGTTATTTGGGTGTTGAACGAATGAAAAAGTCTCCTATCTGACGACGGCGGCACCCTCGTCAAGGAACTAGGCAAGTCCGTTCCGCCGCAGAACTGCCAGGTTATGTTGCGCTTCATTCAGTTGTCGTGGAAGGCTTGTCTTTTTGCGCAACGAGGATCTGAAAGCCGGGAGCACTCTGTGTCGTTGGGTCCACCGGCTTGTCAGTGAAGATGATCGTCGCGCCCGGCGTGATGACTTCCTTGGCCTTAGCCAGAAAGTCGGCCGGCAGCTGGCTTTTCTGCGCCGCCTCGAACAGGCTCTCGCTTGATTTCTCTTTCCCCGCAGAGGTCACTTCCACCCAGCGCAGATGCCCTTGCGCATCGGTTCCGTTTAGCGCGCTAAAAACCCTGTCATTCAGAGGCGAAGCAGCATTCGAGTTCGGCATCCCGGCCCGCCCGATCTCCACGCCGTTGCGATACACATAGAGCGTCTTATCGGCGCTGCTGACCAGCAGTGAAACGGGACCGCTGGGCGACTTCTCGGGATTCCATTCAAACTTGCCCGCAGTCTCCGGTTCGCTCTCCTCGCCGCTCTGCGTAAAGAACAGCCCCGGATGCACCGTTTCGGCTGGGGCGGAGTGCTCGTCGGCAATAATCACCGTCGCGCCTTTCATTGTGACGCCGAAGAGCAGCTTGGAAAATTCCAGTGGTAGCCGGATGCACCCATGCGAGTCGGGGTAGCCGGGCAGATCGCCGGCGTGCAGCGCGATCCCACCC
>VBQB01000204.1 GCA_005887855.1 Verrucomicrobiota bacterium
CAAGCAGATGGGCCTGTAGCTCAGCGGTTAGAGCAGGGGACTCATAATCCCTTGGTCCCAGGTTCGAATCCTGGCGGGCCCAAGCCTTCGCTTGGAGCGCAGCGGCAAAGCGAAGGCTGTCACGCCGGAGCGGAGCGTAGACGGACTGGGTTGTGCACGCCTGGATTCTTTGGGGCGCTCCAAGTCACGGCTTGGCAGACCAAATTTCATTTTCGATTTTCGATTTCCGATTTGCGATTATCGAGGTGTGCAACGAGTCGCGCACATCGGGTTGGCCATCATCGAGATTACAATGCTGAGCGTACTGATTTTGGCAACGCGGTGCGCGAATTATCAGGACGTTTTCATTGCTGGGAACGTTTATTTCACCGACGCAGATTGTTACGCGCGGATGACGCGCGTGCGTTTGTGCGCGAAAACTCGCGGATTGATCGTCCGCCACCATGATTTCGAAAATTTTCCCGAAGGGACAACTCCCCATACGACCGCGCCGCTGGATTATTTAATCCTTGCCTTGTCGATCTTGCTAAAGCCTGTCACCGCGCATGCAATCGATTTGGCGGGCGCGTTAATCTCACCCACTCTCGCCTTGATTGGCGGCTGGTTTCTCTTGTGGTGGTCCCGGCGAATGAAGTTCCGTTATCGTTGGGTGCTGCTGATTCTGTACGCGATCAGCCCAATTCTTGTTCATGGAAGCGAGCTTGGCCGGCCCGATCATCAATCATTGTCGCTGTTGCTCGTGACGATCGCGATTTGCGCGGAATGGAGCTCGCGGTGTGAACCAGCACCGGGATGGAGTGCGCTTAGCGGAATCATGTGGGGGTTAGCGATCTGGGTGTCTGCTTATGAATCGATAGTTTTATTTCTAATCGTCGTGGCGGTAAGCCTGCTAGAAGATCGAAAAGCGCTTTTCGCAAAATCCCGGCGCGCCGGCTGGATTTGTTTTGCACTGATCATTGCGATCGCGCTTTTGATTGAGCAGCGAACTCCGTCGATGTCGTTCCTTCAACCGACTGAAACTTTCAAAAACTGGGCCCGTACCATTGGCGAACTTGCGCACGTCTCGCCGGCAAATCCGGTTTGGTTTCGTTGGGCGGGATACATGATCGCGGTAGCACCGTTGCTGATTTGGTTCGGGTTTCGGAGGATTAAGAGCGAGGGCACGGGTAACGGCGAAAGCCCGGTACCTGCAGTCGTTGTTTTGCTTATCGCTACCTATTTTCTCACCATTTGGCAGGCGCGCTGGGCGTATTTTTTCATGTTGATTTTTGCGCTCGTGCTTCCGAGTTTGCTTGAACCGATCAAATCGCGCGTGGCGGTTTGGATCGCTTTTTGGTTGTCCATTTTTCCAATTCTGCGTGACTGGGAGGCACGTCTTTGGCCGAACGAAACAGAATCCGCCCGCCGGATCGAGCAGCGGAACGAATCGGTGCAGATACGCGATCTGGCGATCGATTTGCAATCGTCCGAACTGCGCCCGTTTCTCGCGCCATGGTGGCTTTCCCCATCAATCGCTTATTGGTCCGGACAGCCTGCGGTGGCTGGAAGCTCGCATGAGAGCCTATCGGGCATTGAAGACAGCGCGCGTTTTTTCCTTGCCGATGATTGGCAAAAGGCGCGCGAAATTCTCGAAAATCGCAAGATAACTTGGGTGGTCGCTTACGATTTCGAACGCGTGGCGCAGAATTCCTCGGCTATTCTGGGCTTGGCAGTGCCTCGGCCGGCGCTCGGCTCGGTCCTGGATAGAACACCTGCTCGAGCCCCGCGATTCTTGATCTTTTCGGCGCAGAACGGGATCGGGAAACTCTACCGGGTCGCAGTTGAGCCGCAAAAAAATTCACTGCCACGGTGAGAATACGTTGACAGTACCGGCCAGCGTTACAATAATGACGAATGCTAAAAAGATTCGTCCCGCAAAAGCCAGTGTCGTCGGTCGGAGAAAGATCGCTGCATCTGGATACAGATGACAACAACAATCATCTTGCGAGCCGCGAACAACCAAGAACATCAACAATTATGGATTACCAAAAACCTATGGCAGATCACGGAGGCAAAGACATTCTATCGAGCGATGTCGAAATCAAAGGCTCGATCAAGTTTCAAAAAGAGCTTCTTATCGACGGGAAAGTCGAAGGGGAAATCAATTCTGATGGCGTGCTGACGATCGGGGAGAACGCGGACATTCGTGGCGAGATAAAAACGAAACGAAGAGGGAGCAACTTTTATTGGCAAATCGGAAGTCACCAGTGGAGCTCTACCTAAGGCGGCACCGGGACGTCCAGAAGTTGTCCGGCACGATGAGCCACTCAAGGCCGCCTTTGGGGGTCGCGGATAAAGAGAAAGTCCTTCGCTTAGTAACCAGTGGCCAACCCGTCGCCCGCTAAGGTCAGTGTGGAATGTCCACACTGTGGCTTTAAGCAGATGGAATACGCGGCGGCGAAAAGCACACTCTGCCGCCAGTGCGGTCGTTACTTTTCTCCATTTGCGCCGAAGGCTGGGCTAAAGCTGCGCGTAAAAGAAGAGCCAAGCGCGGCGGAGGATTCTTCGATTCTGCAGAGATTCGAAAGCTTTTGGCATCGGCAACGCAGCTCGGTTGTCGAATGTTTTGAATGCCAGCGAAAACATCAGGTCAGCGGCGCGGCCACCTCGACAATTTGCCCAGGATGCAGCGCGCATATTGATTTACAGAATTACAAAATCACCACGGGCTTCAGCCGAAGCATTCGAACCTGGGGCGACGTGCATCTCACCGCCAAAGGCGACCTGAGCAGCAGCAGGGTGATTTGCAAATCGGCCTTAGTTGAAGGCAAACTGCGCGGCGATCTGCATTGCAATGACACGGCCACGATCAATTTTTCAGGGAGAATTTCCGGCCGTCTTACCGCTAAACATGTAATCGTCGAACGCAGAGCCGATGTTCAGTGCTTCCGGCGAGTGAAAGTCGCGAGGATCGAAATTAGGGGAAAGATGACAGGCGAGATCATTGCCGAAACGATGGTTCACATTGACAAAAGAGGCTCGCTCGAGGGCAATGTCACGGCCAAAGCGATCACAGTCGAGAAAGGCGGGATGTTTTCCGGCCAACTCGTGATTGGCCAGGCTGATTTCACGCAGGGAGAATTGCTACCGGAACGAACACGAGCGGGCGTGAACGCGCCCCAACCTGATCTTCCCGGAGGCGCGCCGCAGCCTTTACCCGCGACTTAAGCTTTGCCTCGATGGAAAGACTGCATCCACGCAGTCCGTACGAAAAGCTTGGCGGGTACGTGCATCTGCCACGGTTGATCGACAAGGCCAGGCTCCATCGCAAAGGGCTGCTCAATGGCTACAACTATAAAACCGTTGGCTTCGATAAGCATTTGCTCGCGTTTCTAAAACTGAACGGCGATGCATTTGAAGAAGCCGCCAACGCCCTGGATGACGATGGCGCGATATTGAACTGGGTGCAGAAAAACGGCGAGAAACATCCTCCCGAAGCGATCGAACAGTGGAACCAGGCCATGACTTCCAGCCATCCAGATACCGCAGCAAAAAAGGCGCGCTTCCTGCATTTTCTCAAAGAAGCGGGAGGCGAGGGGCGCAAGGATATTCGAACCTATTTCGATCTGATCGAATTTGACGAAGGCCGATTGAAGTAAGCCTGTAGAGGGGGCTCGATCGCCAATCTCAATCGCATGACGCGCCGCTGCAAGAGTCACCGAGCGAGCTTTGTGAAAATTTTATCGGCTTCTTCCAGCGTTTCTTTACTTCCGATATCGAGCCATCTGCCGGTGATCTCGAACGTTTTCACGGGCTTACGCCTGTAGAGCCATTGCACGAAGCGACCCGGCTGATCAGGGTTATTGCCGGCAGCGAGATAGGTGGTCAAAAGCGAAAGCACTTCGGGTGAGTAATAATAAAGAGCGATGGCAGCCAGGGTGCTCTGGGGTTTCTCTGGCTTTTCCTCAAAGTGGGTGATGATTCCGTCGGCATCGATTGCGATATTACCATACTTTTTGATGGCCTCGGCATTGCCGACATCATAAACAGCAACGGTTGCTTCGGTCTTCTTCGCGCAGGCAACGAAGGCAGCGAGCGATTCACTAAACAAGTTATCGCCCGCGACAATGAGCAAATCGCACTTCGTCAGATTCTCCCGGGTAACGACGAAGTTAATATCTCCAATTGCGCCCAGCTTATCTTCGTCGCTCTTGGAGCCGTCGTTGATGATTTTGAATTTTAATTTCGGTTGTCGTTCTTGATAGCGATCAGCCCAGGCTTGGAAGGCGCTCGCGAACTTGTCGTTGGTTACGACGTAAACCGTCTCCAGATCTGGAACGTCGGCGAGGTTGTCCAGGCCCCATTCGATTATCGGTTTGCCTCCGACCGCGAGCAGCGGCTTGGCCTTGTCGAGCGTAAGCGGATAAAGACGCGTTGCGTAGCCCGCAGCGAGGATGAGCACATTCATAGGAAGGTAAGACAAGCAGCAGCAACCATCGATGCGGTTTCGTCTTCCCGTTATTTACTTGGATTTAGCGGCCGTGCACTCAGGATTGCATTCTGAAGACGTTTCTGCAGTGCAGCGATGCGATGCGAATCTGTGATCTTAGCGTGCGTTGACCGATCCACGACGTACAACGTGTCGATGGCGGCGCCGTCCTGTGTGTTAATACGAGAAAGCGCGATGGAGACACCCTCGCGATCGAGGCATGACAGAATATCATAGAGCAGACCGAGGCGATCCGGGGCTTGGACGTCTATGAGCGTGTAAGTCGGATGCGCTTTGTTATCGATGGCAATGCGAGTGGGAAATTCGATTTCTTGGACATTTCGGCGCCGGCTTTGACGCGTCGCTCGTTCGATTAACGGCAGAAAATCGAAGTTCTCATGCTCGAGCGCGCTCTGCAAAGTCTGTTCGACGAGTTCGCAGTCACGCTGGTCGGTGACGGCCTGTCCCTTCGGGCTGCACACTCGAAAGACACCCAGAACGACGCTATCTCCGCGCGGGAAAATATCTGCGCTCAAAATATTAATTGGGACGACCGAAAACGATCCAGCAATTTTGGCCAGTAACTGCTCGCGTTCCCAGGTGCAAAAACTGACGACACTGTGGCCTTGCTCGGGAAAAGCTTTCCATCTGATCTTTGGCGCCAGCGACTGCTCTCCTCGACCGGAAACGTTTGCAAAAAACGAGCGAACCAGTTTGAGATGCTCGACAATTTCGGGCACATCGCAGGCACGAAAATAATTATCCGGCATTGACTCAAAGTGGGCCTCAATTTCATCCGCATAATCGGCAGAAAGATTTTCAGCCACGGAAACCTGCAAGCCCTCGCGCTCGATTTTTGCTTGTTCGTAATAGGACTTCTGGTCCGCCAGGTAACGCGAAGTCTCATGAAAGAGTTGCCAGACAAGCGATTCTTTCCAATCGGACCATGCCTCGGCGCTTGTGCCTTGTCCATCAGCCAGAGTAAGCAGCATTAGTGCGTTCAAGTTTTTTTGGTGCTTCACGATGTCGGCCAACTCCTTCACGGTGGCGGGATCATCGAGATTTCTTTGCTGCGCGATATTGGAGAGCGTGAGGTGATGATCGACCAGCAGGATAAGAGCCTTACGCTGCTCGGTTGACAACCGCAGACGGTTCGCGACGCGGTGGGCGAAAAGTGCGCTGGCTTCAGAGTGCGGCCGCGCGCCGACAGCCTTTCCAGTGTCGTGCAGAAGCAACGCGAGATAGAGAACAAGAGGATCCTCGAGCTGCTCAAAGATTTTGCGATATGCAATCAGCTTCGGATCCTCCGTCCGCGACAGCGCATCGAGCTTGTCGA